>NZ_JBQKLI010000004.1:0-135708 GCF_052116305.1 Gallicola sp. Sow4_E12
GTAAACTGGTACAACAATATTAGGATACATTCTTCATTGGGATATTTGAGTCCGGTTGCGTATAGAAGCAAACTTCTTAAGGAAGTTGTCTAGTTTAGTGTTGACAGTCCAGGCATTCAGTTAATTGACATGGTGTACTTAACCAGAAAAATATAAATTAAAATTTACTGGAGTATTAGGTTAAACTTTGTGACCAAATTTTGACTTTATACCAAGCATCAAAAGCATAATAAGCCGATAATGTATGATCCTAAATCGTACATTATCGGCTCTGTTTCGTGTTATCTCAACTAAATTATTTTGCCATAAATTTTTTGGATTAATGATTATTGTTGAAGCTAAAGTTTATAAATTAGAATTGTTAGATTGGTTTTATTTCAAATTTCAGAGTAGTTCAATCTAAATATAGCCATTAACAAACAGCTTGTTGATTTCAATTATTCACTCAAACATTTTCAAAATGATAATGCAACATTCTCTAAAAATATCTTGAAATGATAATTTAAACTGACAACGACTATTTTAATCCAGTAAAACTATCAACTTTAATATTCAATTTTTCAATTCCATTTTCCAAAAGAAACTTCTTCATGGTTTCAACATCTTCAGGTTGACCAGATAAGATATACGTCGCTTTGTTGCCATACTTATCTACAGAATTTTTCAATTGTGTTTGGATTTCATTAAGGTCGTTACTGGTTTCATATGTCAAATTTGTCGTTTTATCTGACAACTTTCTCATTTCTTCATCAAAGATAGTTACTCCCTTATCTAAGTGATTGAGGATTATATCCCGTTTGCCAGCCCACTCTTTAATAATTGGACGTACTGCTGCAATACCAACGTCAGAGGCAAAACAAACAAGTGGTTCTTCACCATCTGCAACAGATAAATGAGAGTCAACCCAGCTTATATCAACCTTACTTCCTGCTAGTAAACTGGTCAAACTTTTCTTATACAGACTACCACTATTGTGTGTCAAAATAAGAATTTCATTTTCATCAGGATTGGAAGCTATTGTTAGCCAGCGACTGTTTTGTTTGTTTTTATCACTGCTCATTGTAGCACCGGATACCGCATCGGTAGTTTCTTGATTGCTCTCCTTAACATCATGTAATGCAAATTGAGCAAAAGAGCCGGCTTTCCATGTCATATTGTCAGGTTTCGTCAAGTGTATTAAGTAAAGGTCACCATTGAGATTTTCAATGGATTTAACCGACAAAGTTTGACTACGTCCAAGATAGGTGGTCACACCCCAAGCAATAAGGCATATTGCTACCAAAATAGATATAATAATTATCAACATTTTTTTACCTCTTTTCATTATTTACCTCATTTCGCTTCATTTCCAAAATTTAAAAGATAGCCAAAAAGCCAATGCGATAACAGGAATAAAGCCAATCACTTTTATTATCAAATCCGTATCGGGCAGACTGTAAATATAAATCATGGTAGTCACTGCTGCCAACCAAATGCCTGCAATTTGCAGGATGGCAGGCAAGCCGGCAATCATGCACAACCCTATTGCCAGTAAAATCATGCCTCCAGCTGCAAAGGACATAAAATCAGGGCTTGATAAATCAAGTGGCTGTAGCGTAGTTCCCCATATAATGGCCAAAACACCAATAACGGCGATAGAAATTCCTGTAATACCTAATCCATTCATTTTTTTAACTCCTTGTTTGTTCATAAAAATATTTCCTTTCATTATTGAGTGAATATAATATAAATTCATTCATATTTTTGCAAAAAATAAAGAAGTAAATTCTTTATTTAAGAACGCCTTTAACGAAGTTAGTTGCAAGAGTTTCAAGCGTTTGGCTAATATTCGGGAAGTTATCTTCTGTGATGTTCATATCCATGTAGTAAAACAAATTATAAACCTGTAGAATACCTTGAATTTGTTCATGTGAACATCCTGCTGCTATCATTCGATTAGTAAAGGTCTCCACTAAAAACTGATGAAAAGGATTTGCTGCTTTGCCTTCTTCCGAGGAATAATAGTTATGCAACTCATCAGAAATAGCAGGATTGTACCATTCCATAAGAATTTTATTAGAAGAAATTAAATTTCGTGACAGTTTGAAAAAATGGCTAATAAGTTCTACCATATCATTTTCCCAATCAATTTCGCTTATAATCGCTTGGCGTACTCGGTTATTCTCATCTACATATACATCTAAAAAAATAGATTCTTTACTCTCATAATAGTTATAAAATGAACCTACTGCGACTCCAGCTTGCTTGGCAATCTCTGTAATACCAGTTGCTGTATATCCTTTTTTCGAGAAGAGCTCATAGCCAGCTGTCTTTAATGCTTGTTTTTTATCCAAGGTATTAGTCCTCCTATTTTTCACCAGTGAATGAATAAATATTTTATTCATTCATAGTTTATCAAATTAAATGTAAATTGTCAATAGATAACAAAATACTTTGAATCTCCATAGTAGTTAATATAATATATATTGGAACCGAAAAGCGATGGCAGAGTTGAAGACGGCTCATCTGTGTATCAAGAACAGAAATATGACGAGAAGAAACATTTCGTTACTCGATGAGAAGAATGGGAATTGTAACAAAAACAGATAAAGTCGACAACAATATTTTCAACTATCTTATTTAATAAGTAACAAAAAAGCCAGACTCAATTATTCATTGAGCTGGCTTAATTTATTTTGACTAAATAATGTTATTTACAAGCTAATGAATATTAGCTTATAATTGAGTTGGCTAATGAACATTAGCATAAGGGGGTATGGAATGAAGACGAAGGAGAAAATTTTAAGAGAATCATTAAAACTATTTGCTATGAAGGGTTTCAATGAAATATCACTAAATGAATTAGCAGAAAATGTAGGGATAAAGGCACCAAGCCTTTATAAGCATTATAAAAGTAAACAAGATATTTTTAGTCACTGCATAGAATATTTTAGATGCCAGTTAGAAGAAAAAAGAGAAAATTTGTCTTTACCAAAAAACGGAGAAAATTCTAAAGTATATGCTGATAAAAGTAGGGAAGAAATTATAAATATAGCAATAGATTTATTCAAGTATCATTTATTGGATCCAGTCGCTTCAAACTTCAGGAAGATGCTACTAAAAGACCGATATAACAATCAAGAAATTGATGATTTATATATGGAAATATTCATTAAATCTCCTATTGAATATCAAAAAATAGTTTTTCAATACCTAATGGACAATGATTATTTTATAAAGGATGATGTTCAAACAATGGCCATAAATTTTTATACTCCAATATTTTTTCTAATTCAGAAATATGATACAAATATCGAGTCCATTAATGAAGGAGAGAAAGAACTATCAGAAATAATGAACGATTTTTGTGATAGATATGAGGTAAAGAAATGAAAGTGGTATTTAAATTCATATTGCTTATCATATTATTTTATTTATTGTTTATGAAGATTAACATGGATAAATCATTGGAACAAGCGAATAAAAACTTAGAGAAATATGAGCCTAAGATTGCAAATTTATCGTACGGAAAAATGGAATATTTAGATAAGGGTGAGGGTGAGATAATCCTTTCTAATCATGGTTTATTTGGAGGATTTGATCAGGGGTATGAAAATATAGCTAATTTATCAAACAATCTGAGAATAATCGCGCCCTCAAGATTTGGATACTTAAATAGTGATATAAAGGGTGATGGGACTCCTAAAGAACAAGCAAAAGCATACGTTGAACTTTTAGACTATTTAAATATAGATAAAGTCTTTATTATGGGAGCTTCAGCTGGAGGAACGCTAGCAATTAGATTTGCCTTAGATTATCCAGAAAGATGTAAGGGACTGATTTTATATTCATCGGCAATGCCTGAAATGTCAAAAGTTGAAAAAGTGAATTATAAACAGGGGCCACCAGATGTATTAGTTAATAACTATCCTATGTACTTATTAAGTCCATTATTCAATAAATTTATGGGAATGGACAAAGATATTATTAAATCGATGTTGCCAATTGATAAGAAAAAAATCGGCATAAAATTAGATAGCGAGGTCAATAATCCAGATATGGCAGCCAATTTTGATGATTATAATATTGAATCACTAAAGGTACCTGTCTTGATAATGCAAGCTGAAGATGACAAACTAACGGATGTAAATAAAATGGTGAATGTATCAAGCAGATTTCCAAATCTTACTATGAAAATATTTAAAAGTGGCGGTCATATGTTGAGGGGGAATGATGCAGAAGTAAGAAAAACAGTTAATGTATTTATAGAAAATAATAAGTAATTTTATAAGAGGAGATTAATTTCTATTCTCTAAGATCCAATGACCGTTATGAATTCAAAAGTAACAAACAAATCCATACAATATTCATAGCAACGGTTGATGGTAAAAAATTAAGTTTATAAATAATAAAAAAATGAATTAAGTGACTATCAATTATATAGATTTTATGGAAAAACTTTAAATATATCATATTTAATATGTAACAAAAAAGCCAGACTCAATTATACATTGAGTCTGGCTTAATTTATTTTTTTTGATTTGTATTTCGATTAGCTTCAGTTTCGCCTGTTGCAAAGATACTGATTACAATCGATAAAATAATAGCAGTTAGCAAACCATCAATGTGAACACCATTGACAAAATTATCGGCCAATTAGATCATAGCAACGTTAACAAAAAGGTTAAAAAGCCCTAAGGTAAGAATCGTTAACAGACATCCCAATGTTTTTATGATTTTTCCAACTATCCCAGTAGTTATTCCTAGAATAAAAGCAAAAAACAAGGCACTCATAAAGCTTTCAACCGCAATTCCAGGTAGTATATAGCTCATAATAATCGTGACTAAGGTCGTAATCAATAAATTTCTCATAATCCGCCTCCTTTTATATAACATATTAATTATATCATTTTTTGTTGAAAAATTCTAAGTTGAGCTTCATCAAATGAATTATTTATCCAAATTCATTTGATTAATAAATTAGTGAGAAATCCATGGGAAATAATTGTGTCAAAGGATTGCACACGCAATCCTTTTTTGCATTTACGAAAAAATTACAGATGGGCTAAATTTTTATATTAATTTTACGTAATAATTAAATTGGATTGTTAAAGTACAGATGTAACAAAAATATTAGGAGGTTTCTTTGATGAAAAAAATTAAAGCGATGTTAGCTCAATTAGTACTATTAGTAGTTAGTGGTGTTGTTGCTCCAAGTCTAAGTGTTTCAGCTCAAGAAGAATTAACAATTGTTTGGTATCCTAACGAGTCAGGTGCTGATTTAGAATCTTCTCGTGAACAAATCTCTACTTTAATTTCAGAAGCTACAGGTAAAACAGTTAAAAACTTAACAACAACTGATTACAATATTGCAATTGAAGCAATCGCATCTGGTCAAGGTAACTTAGCTTTCATGGGTGGACAAGGATATGTTCAAGCACGTGAATTAAATGAAAAAGTTGAACCTTTAGTAATTGTTTCTGGTAAATCTGGTACTTTAGAAGATGCAGTTTACTATTCATGGTTAAACGTATTAGAAGCAAACGCTGAAGAATACAAAAATGATAAAGGCGAATATGTGATTGACAATATCAAAGGCAAAAAAATGTCATTTGTATCTGAGTCTTCTACTTCAGGTTTTGTAATTCCAACTTCTGGAATGATTGAATATTTTACTGAAGACAAATTAACTCAAGATGATTTATTAGAAGGTGGAGAAGGTAAATTCTTCTCAGAAGTAATGTTTGGTGGATCTCACCAAGGTTCATTATACAATGTTATCTCTGGTATGGCTGATGTTGCGGCTGCTTGTGATACATGTGTGATTAACTATGTTGAACCAGCGACGATTAAATGGGAATAAGATAAAAGATCAGCGTCAGCTGGTCTTTTTTTATGTATTTATAAAGGATAAATTAGGGTACATATATGTAGAAATCTATTAAATATAAGCTCAGGGGATAAAATAATGGACAGAAATAAAAAGAATAATTTATTAAAAAAGATTGGATTAGGAATCGCAGGGTTTTCTCTTTCTTTTACTGCCTTTATAGCCTTTATTCGAATGGACTATAAGAAAAAGATCCGTATTCAGTCGGAAAACGGGATTCAGGAATGTGGTTTTAAATCCATCGGCGGAATTATGCAGTATTTTCAGTTTCGAGGGGAAGATGTGAGAAATCCTGTTATACTTTTCCTTCACGGAGGACCAGGAAGCCCTCATTCTTTTGTATCCCACCATTATCAGAGGGAACTGGAGAAGGATTATACTTTCGTGAATTGGGATCAGCCCGGCTCCGGCAGAACCTTTTATGCAAATCAAGAACGATTTAGAACAGATAAAATTACTGTAGATGAAATCTTGAGAGATTTAGATGAAGTAGTGGACTATATCCGAAACCGCTTTCATCAAGACAAGATTATTATTATGGGGCATTCTTGGGGATCGGTAATCGGAAGCATATATATACAAGAACATCCTGAGAAAATACGCGCCTATATCGGGCTGGGACAGGTTATCGATCCTACTGGAGAAGAAAAGGCAGTTCATGAAGCCATGAGGCAAGCTCATAAAGATGGAAATGAGAAGTATATTAAAGAACTGGGTCTGCTCTTCGATGATTTCAACAAAGCAAAGGATATTGGAGAAATTAATGAGAAACAGCTCCTTCGTATTCGAAAAGTGGCGGCCGCATATCTCCCGGAAGAAGAAGTGCGAAAGGGCCGGGAAATGTTGTGGATGGGGATCAGCTCGCCGGAGATGAACAAAGAAGATTTTAGATGGTATAAAAAAATTCTTATAGAATCAAGGGATTTTGCAGATATACAAAGAAATTTAGTGGATTTTCTATTTTTTAAATTTGATATTCGAGAACTGTCTAAAAAATATGAAGTACCGATCTATTATATTTCTGGAACTAGCGATTGGATAACGCCATTTGTAGCTGTAGAAGAATATATCGAAGAGATCGAAGCTCCAGATAAGAAGTTTGTTTTTGTAAAGGGAGCAGGACACAATGCCCATGTGGATAATCCAAAAGCCTTTGCAAAGGCAGTACGTTCTCTATTAAACAGAACGAAGAAAGATGAGGGTGAAGAATGAAAAGCTTATTTATAAAACAAAAAGTATTTAAAATTACAGATCATTATCCTGTCTTAGACGAATCTGGGAATGCAGTTTATCATGTAGATCAGGATTTTCAATTATTAGGTTTGTCTGTCGTGATCAGCGATCAGGAAGGAAATCCTGTCTGCAAAGTAGACCGTAAGATTTTATCTTTTCTTCCTGTGTTTTATCTCTCCTTTCATACGGGTGAAGAAATCGTTATGAAATCCAGATTCACATTTCTAAGGCAGAAAATAGACATAGAACCTTATGAACTAGGGATTTATATTGAAGGAAATATTATTGACCATAAATTTGCAGTATACAAGGGAGGTCGTATCATCGGACGAATAGACAGGGAGCTTCTTGTGTGGGGAGACAGCTATCATTTAGAGATCATAGAAGAAGAGTATGAGCTGTTATTTGTAGGGATGGTTGTGGCTATCGATCATATTATAGATATAAGACAGTCCTCTTCCAGCAGCTAAAAGAATCGTAATATTATTGAAATTCCAGCGTAATCTTTTTGAAGATATTGGGTGGTAAAATAAGAATAGAGGTGAAATCAATGAAAAAAATTTTTATAGTTGTTGGAATTGGAATTGTTCTGTTGGCAGGGCTTTTGACCTTTTTAACAAAAAAGGAAAGCAAGATAAGTATCGACAGCGATATTAATATTTACTCTGGAAAAGTTGTTACCTATGAGGACGATCATGGCGGTTTTCATGGAGATGGAACGACCTTTGCAGTTATCGACTTTGGAAAAGAAAATGTAAAAGACAAATATAAGGAAAATAAAGAATGGAAACCCCTTCCCTTAACGGAAAATCTCGAGATTTTAAACTATGGGAAAAAAGAAGGGGAAGAATGGAGCAGAATGCCAACAATTGCAGATGAAAAGATCAAACCTCTGATTCCACGAATTAAGAACGGATATTATTTCTTTAAAGACAGACATTTCGAGTCAAAGGATCCAAAAGATGATACAGATCTTTTTAACCGTACCTCTATGAATTTCATTTTTGCAGTTTTTGACGAAGATTCAAATAAAATGTATTATTATAAATTTGATTCTTAAAGATTAGGAAGATCTTTCTTTGTGAACGTATTAGGAGAAAAGCATGATCCAGTATTATTATTTAAAAGATATAAAAAGAATTGGAAAAAGAGATAAGGAAATTTATTATTTGTTAGATAAAGAAAAAGGCTGGATCCTAGATGAGGAAAAGAAAATTATCGATCGGCTTATCGGCTTTGACAGTACAAAAACCGAAGATCCAAAATCTCGTATAGGGAATATGGAGATTATAAGTCAAATAGAAGAGATAGATGCTGAAGAAGTTATAGAACGTTTAACCAGCAGGGAAAACTAAAAAAACAAATAAAAGGAGAACTGCCATGAATAATGCTGAAGAAAGAATGATAAAGGCAAAAGAAATGTATGATGCAGTCGCTTCAGACAATGAAAAGCTTAAAGACTTTATAGAAGTTCTAAAGGAAATGCCGGAACGTATGGAACCTTTATCTGATTATTATTTTAATGAATGGATAGAGGATGTTGCAGAACTGGAAGACACAGATTTTCATAATGAAGTTATGAATCAGGATTCCATATATGAAGAAATTGCAGATCAGTACGATATGATGAAAGAAATTATTCTTATCGCCGCAAAATATATTAATAAAGAATTTAACTAAGATAAGCTATAGAATTAAAAAAGATGAAGTTAAAGCAGAAAAGGGTATATGTTTCTGCTTTTTTTTGATTTAATAATAGATTATTCTGAACATAGTGGCGGAGATGATGATTCATTGATATACTAAAATATAGAATTATATTTTTATATTTTGTAAAAACCATAAAAGCTTAAAGGATTTACAAAGTAGAAAGAATCATCCTTCCATGATATAATATAAAAAAATTGAAGTATCATAGGAGGGAATATTATGCAGATTAAGAAAACCATTGCCGCAGTGCTATTTTCCATTATGATGATAGGCGCACTTTCTGGATGTACGTCGCCTCAGCCTGAAGCAGCAGAAGAGAACAGCACTTCAGAAGTCATCAGTACAGAGGAAACAGAAGAAAGACAAACAGCAGAAACGCCTGAAGAAGCATTACAGTTTCTGAAAGACGGAAACCAACGATTTGTGGATAACAATCAAGCAAACAACGACTTAAGCGAAACAAGAAGAAATGAACTGGTAGAAGGACAGGAGCCTTTTGCAGTTGTGGTTGCCTGCTCCGATTCTAGAGTCGTTCCAGAACATGCTTTTGATCAGGGGCTGGGAGATATTTTTGTAGTAAGAGTTGCTGGAAATATTTTGGATCCGGCAGAGATCGGCAGTGTAGAATATGCAGTAGATCATTTAGATAGCAAAGTTGTCGTAGTTTTAGGCCATGAAAGCTGCGGAGCTGTTACAGCAGCAGTGGAAAAAGACCAGAATACAGAAAATAGTCATACAACCGAACATATCGATGCTTTTTTAGATAATATCGAGCCGGCTGTTGCTAGAGCGAAAGAATCGGAATTAGAAGGGAAAGAATTAGTAGAAAAAACTGCAGAGATTAATGCAGAATTAGCAGCAGCACAGCTTCTTTCAGACAGCAGCTTAATAAAGAGTGCTTCAGAAAATAATGAAGTAAAAGTTGTTTCTGGAAAATACCTGTTAACTACCGGGGCAGTGGAGTGGCATGAATAGAAAGAGCGGCATTATTAAAAAAATGTATATGTTCGTCTGGTTTATGGACTTTGTGGAGGATGTTCGTTTTTGTGTATAGTAATAAAGATCTTAAGGGAAATCTGCACAGAAATTGTACATAGAAAAACAGCAGAGCAATTGCTCTGCTGTTTTTTTGAATGGGATATTTAGTTTGTTTTATTTCATTTCAAAGTCATCGCTGGAAGCACCGCAGACAGGACAGAAAGCCGGCGGTGTATCTCCTTCATAAATATAGCTGCAGATAATGCATCTCCATCTTTTCATATTTGCCTCCTGGTTTTTTGAATTAGATAATATATACCCTTTAATGAGATAATTTTTAGCTAACTACATAAAATATATAAAAATGGGTACAAATAGATTAATAGAATTCCATGAGGGAATAAGGAGGTAATTATGTTATTGCAAGAACTTTACAAAAAACTGGAAGAAAAAAAAGAGCAGATGATCGAAAACAGAAGATGGCTTCATGCCCATCCTGAGCTTTCTTATGAAGAAAAAGAAACAAGCAAGTTTATCGCTAAATTTTATGAGGGAAAAGATGCAGAAGTTGAGACCGGTGTTGGCGGAACTGGTATAAAAGTTACGATAGATTCGGGAAATCCTGGAAAAACAGTAGCGATACGAGCTGATTTCGATGCTTTGCCTATAATAGAAGAGACAGGGCTTGACTATGCTTCTCAAAACAAAGGAATTATGCATGCTTGCGGACATGATGCCCATACTGCCTATATGATGGCTTTAGCAGACAGTTTAATCGAATTAAAAGATCAATTGAAGGGTAAAGTAGTTGTTATCCATCAGCTGGGAGAAGAGGTTCCTCCGGGAGGAGCGTCTTATATGATCAAAGACGGCGTTCTTGATGGAGTAGACAATATCTTCGGCTGCCATGTTATGAGCCAGATGGAAACAGGTAATGTATATTATCATGAAGGTCCGACCCAGCAAGCGAGAGCGAAGTTTACCGTTAAAATTCAAGGCAAGGGCGGTCATGGAGCCATGCCGAACGAAGCTAACGATGCGATCGTTGCAGCATGTCATGTTGTTGTAGCTCTTCAGACAATTGTCAGCCGCCGTTTGAATCCTTTTGATGCAGGTGTTGTAACAATCGGATCTTTTGGAGGAGAAGGAACCTTTAATATTATCAAAGACAGTGTGACGATTGTAGGAGATGTAAGATGTATGTCCGATGATGTTCAAAAGCTTATCGGAGAACAGATAGAAACGATCAGCAAAGGCGTAGGAGCAGGATTTGGTTGCGGTGTTGAAGTAGACTTCGTTCCAGACTATCCGGTACTAGACAACGATCCTGAAATGACCCGATTAGCTGTGGAGGCGATTAAAGAGGCCAACATCGATGAAGTGAAAGAAGTTTTAGACTCCGGTCCTCAATCTCCCTCAGAAGATTTTGCATACTATACGAAAATTGTACCGGCTTGTTTCTTCTATATCGGTGCGAAACTGGATACAGGAGAGACATTCCCTCACCACCATCCTAAATTCCAAATCAATGAAAAGGCTATGACTATCGCTGCGAAGTCTATGGGTGCTGTTGTATTAAAATATATGGGTTTAGAGTAATAATTTTAAAGAGACAGAATTTTCTGTCTCTTTTTGCTTATGACTATAAAAAAGAATGGTAATATCAGCGATCTGTGATATTATTATAGATATAGATTAGCAGTATCATTTAGGCTAAAGAGAATTTTTAAATAAAGGCGGAGGGAAAATATGATCAGCGAATTAATACTTCGAAATTACAATGCCAGTCTTGCATCCAGTCCCCTGCAAAAAATTGCAGTAGTCTGCGACGAAGGCAGAGAATTGTTCGAATTGGAATCCAATCGCAGGATTCGATACGTGGAAGATGACAGACTATTCAAATTATGTGCCCAAGAGTTTTCGGATTTGCTTTCTTTTCCATATTATAAATTCAAATATGAGGAATTTAAAATTGTTCCGAATAAAGGAACCCATAATCATAAATCGAACCCAACCATTGAAAAATTGAAAATATTGGTATTGTATTTTGAAGACGGGGAACCTTTCAACAAAGGTAAAATCTTAGGGCTTGCTTATCAGCATGAAGAAACAGGAGAATACCGAATCATTTATATTCCAAATGACAAATCAGAATGGGTTTACTCAGACGGATATAAGAATAAATATTCTTTCAGCCATACGTCGAAGAATATATTATCTAAGGAAGTTGGACTTAAATCATAGTTAAAAAGCTTAGAAACTCCCTTCGGGGAGTTTTTGATTTTTAATCTGGAAGATCAGATTCGTTAAATAATTTAGGAAAAGGATTCCTCTATTTACAAGTTGGATAAAATATTGGATAATATTATGAAATACGCTATAATAGTAAGTAGTAGTTTTAACAAGGTATATAGAAGTCATAAATCATAGGAGAGTGGGAGGTGTATTATGGCTCAGCGAAATAGAGTATCATTAGCCGTAGTAAAAAGGCTGCCTAAATATTACAGATATCTAGGTATGATCGCAGACAAAGGGATTATCCGTGTATCATCCCAAGAGCTAAGTAATATAACCGGTTTGACAGCATCACAAATACGACAGGATTTAAATCATTTTGGCGGCTTTGGACAGCAGGGATATGGTTATAATGTAGAAGAGTTGAAAAACGAAATTGAAAAGATTATCGGGATTGATAAATCGTATAAAGCAATTATTATAGGTGTAGGAAATATTGGACGTGCAATTTTGAATTATAGAGGTTTCCAAAACTCCGGCTTTAATATTGTAGGTTTGTTTGACCATGCTGAAGACTTAGTGGGTAAAACGATCACTGGTTTAAAAGTTAAAGATATCAGCGATTTGGAAAGTTTTATGAAAGAAGAAGAAGCGGATATTGCGGTAATTGCGATTCCCGCAAGCGAAGCGCAGCAGGTTTGCGAAATTTTAGTCGATGGTGGTATTAAAGGGATTTGGAATTTTGCGCCGATCGATTTAAAATTGCCGAAAAAAGTAGTTTTAGAGAATGTTCATTTAGATGAGAGTTTGTACACATTGACTTATTATATGAATAATCTGAAGGATTATCCTGGAGTCAAATAAAATTTCCATAAGCGATGCATCTGCATCGCTCTTTTTATGTGTCGGGAGAAAGAAAGAGGTTAGAAATGATCGTTTTAGGAGCGAAGGATATCGAGAAATCCTATGGTGCTCGAGAAGTCCTTTCAAAGATATCTTTCAATATTAACAAGGGAGATAAAATAGGGCTTGTTGGAATAAACGGAGCAGGGAAAACAACATTATTTGATATTTTAACGGGAGAACAGTCCAGCGACGGCGGAGAGCTTTATTGGATGAAGGGGATTCGGTTCGGTTATCTGAAGCAAGGAATGAAATTAGATCCGGATAAAACCCTTTATAACTGCTGCCTAGAAGTTTTTCAAGAACTTTTAGATATGGAAGAAGAGATCCGCCAGCTGGAAAAAGATATGGCAGATCCTTCAAAAAATTTAAATACGATACTAGAGAGATATCAGCGTCTGCAAGACGAGTTTGCAGAACGGCAGGGTTTTTCTTATGATTCCCAAATAAAGGGCATGCTTAGAGGACTTGGTTTTCAGCCGGAAGATTTTGATGAAAAGATTTCTACCTTAAGCGGAGGCCAGAAATCGAGGATAAAACTTGCCCAGCTTCTTTTGAAGAAGCCGGATCTCTTGTTTTTAGATGAGCCTACAAATCACTTGGATATGAAGGCTATATCTTTTTTAGAAAGTTTTCTTCGTGATTATGAGGGAACGTGTTTTGTTATTTCCCATGATCGTTATTTCCTTGATGCTGTAGTAAATAGGATCTTTCATTTAGAAAATAAAAGGATTGAAATTTATAATACGAATTATAGCGATTATATGGTGGAAAGGAAAACAAGGCTTAAAATCCTTTGGGACACTTATAATAATCAGCAGAAGGAACGAAAGAGACAAGAAGAAATTATTGAAAAATATTTAAGCTATGGAAATGCCAGGCTCATCCGCCAAGGACAGTCCCGAAAGAAGATGCTGGATAAAATGAGCTTTCAAGACCGTCCAGAGGAAGAATCCGGAAGTTTTGATCTTGCCTTTTCACCGGCAGTAGAAAGCGGAAAAGATGTGGCTCGAGTAAAAGATATTTCCAAGTCTTACGATGGTTCGGAAATATTTAAAGAGGTAGAATTCACAATATTCAAAGGGGAAAAGGTCGGGCTTATCGGTGACAACGGGGTGGGAAAAACCACCTTGTTTAACATTATGATGAATCGAGTGAAGCCGGATACAGGCTCTGTTGTATTGGGGAGCCAAGTTCATGTAGGCTATTATGATCAGGAGCAGAGAAGTCTGCATTCAGATAAAACTGTAGTGGATGAAATATGGGACGAATTTCCTTATTTAACACATTATGAGATCCGGTCTTATCTAGCAAAGTTTCTTTTTATGGGGGATGATATTTTCAAACTTGTAGATGAACTGAGCGGAGGAGAGAAATCAAGGATTTCTTTGTTAAAATTGATGCTTTCGAATACGAATTTTCTTCTTTTAGACGAACCGACCAATCATCTGGATATTGATTCTAAAGAAGCTCTTGAAAACGCTTTAAAGGACTATACCGGTACTTGTTTTATTATCAGCCATGATCGGTATTTTCTTAATAAAGTGGTAGATAAGATTATTTTATTAGAACATTCCGGGGTCACAGAGTTTTTGGGGAATTATGATTATTATAAAGAAAAAACAGAAGGACAAACTTCAGAAGAAGAAAAAGATCTGTTATCAAAAACCCAGATTCAAAAAGATAAAAAGAGAGCTAGAGAAGAAAAACAGCGTTTAAAATCACAAAAAAAGGAAATACTTGCTGTAGAAGGAAAGATAGAAATAATCGAAGAGGAATTGAAAGCATTGCAGGAAGAATCCCTCACCCAGGAGTTTTATGAAAATAAAGAAAGAATAGAAGTTGTATTTAAAAGGATAGATACTCTGGAAAAGGAAAAAGAAGAATTGTATGAAGATTGGTTTATTCTTCAAGGAGATATATAGAAGGAGATATTATGAAACTCGGTGTTTTTGAATTTGTTGATAAAGCCTCAGCGGTAATAGAAGAAAAAAATAATGAAGTAAAATTAGCATCGAGATATCTGCGTACTTTTTTTATGGAGCTTTTAAAGGGGCGGGAAGAACTAATCAGCATTCGTTACCGCATCAAATCTAGAGAAAGCATAAAAGAAAAAATCCTCAGACAAAATTATTATCTGCGCTGCACAGAGCCGGAGGATATACTAAATATTATGCCGGATATTATCGGGATTCGCATAGAATGCCGCTTTAATGACGATGAGGGAGAAATATTCGACGAAATCCGTCAGCTTTTCAATCAAACAGAAGATTCTACCTGGTACTATACGAAAAAAGAGAAAGATATTCTGCTTGATTTGCGTGCGTTGCAGCCGCAGTATCAGCAGAATGGATTTGAAATATATAAAATCGACGGGAAATATACGTATCATGGTATGACTATAAACTTTGAGCTTCAGATAAAATCTATGGTTAATGTATTCTGGGGTGATATTGAGCATAGGATACTCTATAAGAATTTCAATTTTATGATGAGAGAAGAGTTTCTTAGGGATTTGATGTATTCCATTAAATACAATCTTACCATGATAGACAATCAGCTTTTTACAATCTATGAAAAACTTCACAGCCTAGGGACTTCTCGTATTGATTCTACAAAAGACCAGTTTAAGCAGATGGTCTCTCAAATGATTCATGATATCTACAGTATACAGATTATGGAAAGACTGGGCGTGGTAATGGATTTAAGAGATATTATTCATTTAGTTGTAGATTATCTCTTTGCAAAGATTCAGTTTTCAAAGCCGGATAGTTTCGATCGTGAAGTGATACATATCTTAAACCGTTTAACGGTAATTGCAAATTCGGATTCTACTTTTGGTGAAAAAATAGTAGTAGGAAAAATTGAATATAATCACAGAATATTGAGACAGTTTGGAGAAGGGCTTTCCGATAAAATAAACGAAGATTTCAGGTGGAATCTTGTGCTTGCTATGATTATGGATATCTGCGAAGGTACTGTAGAAGAGGAAATCAGAGTGTTTAGCGAGTTTGTCGTGTTCACTGTTGTATATCGGGTAAGAAACATTATAAAGACCCTGCATCTATCTGAAAAAGACAAGGAAGAGCTTGTTTGGACCTTTACTCAGATGATATTCCATTATTACTGTAAAGATTATCATATCCAGTATTTCACGATAGAAAGTATGAGGAATTTAGAGAATGCACTTCGGGTCTTTTTAAGAGATGTTTATGTTCCAGAGGAGCTTTTGGCCTTAGATCTAACTGATTTTTATGATCTTTTGGATGAATATTACATCAGCAATAGTATCCATAAAGGAGAATTAGAATGAAAATAGGTGTAGATATTGTAAAGGTATCCCGTCTGAAAGAGATTTTAAAACGGAAAAAGCTGGACAGTGTTTTTTCGAAAGCAGAGCAGGAAAGAATCTTTCGAAATAAAAACACTTTAGAATCAGCTTCCTCCTATTTCGCATCAAAAGAAGCTCTTAGCAAAGCAATGGGGATAGGAATTTGGAAAATGGGGCTTGACAGCGTAGAAGTTCTTCATGATGATATGGGAAAGCCTTATTTTAATATATTAAACAAGGAAAAAATTCCCTTTTCAAATGAAGAAGTGGATTTATCGATAGCCCATGATGGAGAATACTGCATCGCGGCAGCAGTTTTGAAAGATCCGCTGCAAGCAGACAGGAAGATATCGGGATTATTAAAAAAACGAAAAAGAGATTCCAACAAAGGGGATTATGGAAGAGCAGCACTTATAGGAGGATCTTCAGGAATGAGCGGTTCCTGTTTTTTAAGCTCGACAGCAGCACTTCGCTCAGGTGCAGGGCTTTCCTATACGATTGTTCCGGATTCTATTTCCCAAATTCTGCAGATAAAAAGCCTTGAAACTATTGTCATTCCGATTCATACGGAGGGCGGGGATTTTAATGCAGCGTCAAGTTCCGAAGTTCTTGAAAAGATCAAAAACATGGATGCTATAGGGATCGGACCGGGTCTGGGTTCTGGAGAAGAGATAGCAGACTTTGTAAAAAAAATTCTAATCCATTCAGATAAACCTTTTGTAATTGATGCAGACGCACTAAATGCTCTATCAAAAGACTTATCCTATGTATCGGATCTTTCTCAAGACATTATCCTTACACCGCATCCCTTGGAAATGGCAAGACTTCTGGGTACAACAGTAGATGAGGTAGAAAAAGACCGGATATCTGCAGCGAAACATTTTGCAAAGTTATATGGATGTACGTTGCTCTTAAAGGGTTCAAAAACTGTAGTAACGAATGGTGAAGAGGTCTATATCAATACCACTGGAAATCCAGGTATGGCAACAGCAGGAAGCGGGGATGTATTAACAGGTATTATTCTTGCCTTGCTGGGACAGGGATATGGGACCATGGAAGCCGGGAAAATGGGAGCTTATATCCACGGATTTGCAGGAGATCTGGCAAAAGAAGAGTTGGGAGAAATGGGAATGGTCGCTTCTGACATTATTCGCTATTTGCCCAAAACATTAAAAAGAATGGAAGAATTATAAAAGATATCCTCAATAGAAGCTATGAAAGTAATAATATTTGACGTAAACGGCTCTTAAGATTTATAATATAAATGTCGGAATTATATAATGGAATGAATGCACAATTTAACATGACTTTCGAATAGGGTGCGTGGTATGAAGATAAAAAGAGGAGATTTGTTTTATGCCGACTTAAGCCCTGTAGTTGGATCGGAGCAGGGTGGCGTTAGACCTGTGGTTATTATCCAGAATGATATTGGAAACAAATACAGTCCTACTGTGATCATAGCGGCCATCACATCTCAGGTTAATAAAGCTAAATTGCCAACCCATGTTAACATAGAAGCATCCATATTCGGACTGCCTAAAAATTCAGTTGTATTGTTGGAGCAGATCCGTACCATTGATAAAAAACGACTAAGAGACAAAATTGGCCAATTTGACAATACTATATTGTTGGAGATTGATCGAGCGCTAAAAGTTTCAGTTGGAGTGTAAGTACATATCAAAAGAAGAGGAGTTTTTACTCCTCTTCTTTATTTGTTTTATTATTTATTTCCAGAAATTTTTTTAAATCTTTTATTTCCCTTTTTCCTTGTATTCTGCCGAAATAATAATTTTTTTCCAATAATTCAAAATCTCTGCAGTTGTTTTCGACGATCATCTTTTTAGGATAGATTATAAAGGCGTCTCCTTGGTCTTCTAGTTTTTCTATAAGATCAATACTTTTATTATAGTTTAAATATCTTTTTTCCATAGCTTGAACAAGATGAGGATATTTGCGGAAAGCTCTTCGGATTAGAGGAATATGTTTTGGAGGATCTTTTCGATAAGATTTGGGTCTGCTTTTAATAATGACAAATTTCTTATACCCTTCTTTTATAGGAAGGTCGATGGGGATTCCTCCGTTTGGTCCTAGACCTCCATCTACATAATACTCGCCTCGAAAAAAGGTGGGCGGCATAATGACAGGAAGACTAGAAGAGGCTCTTACCATTGTAATCAAGTCGCTGGTATCGTGAACTGCTTTTTTTGTCCAGTAAATCATTTTTCCTGTATCTCTTTGGAAAGCTCCGATACGAAGCTTTGCATTGTTTTTTTCGAAGGTTTTATAATCATAGGGAAGAAGTGTTTTCTCCAAGGACATATAATTATAGATATAGTCAGAATGGAAATAGCCTTTTCCCTGGATGAAGGTTCCCATTCCTCCAAACTTCGGATCTTTTACAATTTCTACGAAGGATCGCTTCACACGTCTTTGATCTCGCGATAGATAATTGACCGCATTGCTGGCACCGGCAGAAACTCCGATGACGTAGTCGAAATAGATTTTTTCTTCCAAAAGTGTATTTACAATCCCGGCAGTAAAAGATCCCCGCATTCCTCCGCCTTCTATAACCAAAGCAATATCTTTTATATTATTTTCCATTCCGTCCTCCGTTTCCTTTCATGCTATTTAAATTTCGAATATATTTTATTTATATCTTTCCGTATATATTGTACAATAAAGGAAGAATCAAAAAAAGAGGGATGAGATTATGGAAACTAAAATTACACGTCCGGCATGGATGGAAGTGCATTTAGACCGGCTAGAAAATAATATCAAAGAAATAAAACGGCTTGTAGGAAGCAAAGAGATTTTAGGTGTCGTAAAAGCAGACGCTTATGGACATGGTGTAGAAGAAGTGACAAAAACATTATACAGCTGCGGGGTGCGGAAATTTGCTGTAGCTACCGTGTCGGAAGCAAGACAGCTTCGCCGCCGTTTTACAAACATCGATATTTTGATTTTTGGAGCAATTCAAAAGGAGCTGGCGGAAGAAATTATTTATGGAGATTTTGTTGCTACAGTTTCAAGAGTAGAGGAAATGAAGTTTTTAGAAGAAAAGGCAGCAGAACTTGAAAAAGTTGCCCGTGTAAATCTTAAAGTAGATACAGGAATGCACCGCTTAGGCTTTAACCCGAATGAAAAGGAAGCAAAAGCAATTGCGGAAGCCTGCAAGGGAGAAAATCTTCGAATAGAAGGCGCCTATACTCATTTTGCGATCTCTTACGAGGATGATGCTTTTACAAAGGCGCAAAATGAAAAATACGATTCTTTTATCGAACTATTGCATAAAGAAGGTGTTGAAATTCCTATTCAGCATGTTTGTAATTCTGCAGCGATTATAAAAGATCCTCTTATGCATCATGATCTCGTTCGAGCGGGAATTATTTTATACGGCGTGTACCCCTTTTCCGGCTCTGAGTATCAGCTTTTAAATCTAATGCATCCTATGGAAATAAAAGCAGAGATTGTGTATATAAGAGAAATCGGTCCGGGAGAAACAGTAGGATACGGAAGAACATTCACAGCGAAGAGTATAAGAAAGATTGCAACACTTCCCATAGGCTATGCCGACGGATATCCTAGAAGACTTTCAAATCGGTTTTCTGTGATTGTAAAAGGGAAGAAGGCACCGATCGCAGGGTTTGTATGCATGGATCAAATGATGATTGATGTAACAGGGATCGACTGCGAGGTAGGCGACAAGGTTACGTTAATGGGGAGAGATAAAGGTGAAGAAATTTCTGCGGAAGAATTTGCCTTGGCCTATGAAACGTCGCCCTATGAAATTTTATGCCTTTGGTCAAAGCGTCTGCCAAAATTGTATTACTACAAAGGAAAACAAACACGAGTAGTCGATGAACTTTTAGATTGCCAATAAGGCAGAAGGATAAATTGAATTGTTATATTGGTTATTATGAAAGAGTTCGGGTATAAATGACAAAATAGATAACAAAGGAGAGTATTATGAAATTTGGAACTTACCTTTATTTTAACGGGGATTGCAGAGAGGCAATAGAATATTACTGCACACTATTCAAACAACCTATGCCGAAAATCCAAACATACGGAGAGATTCCCCCTACGGATGAGCATCAGCTGCCGGAGGATGCGAAAAACCTTGTTTTGTATTCTGAACTGGAGGTGGAAGGCTATACATTTTATATGTCGGATAATCTTCCGGGATATGAGGCTGAAGCCGGAGAAAACATTTCGGTGGTGATTGATGCTACTCATGAAGAAGAGATGAGAGAAATGTATCATTATCTTAGAAAAGAGGGCGAAGTGCTGATGGATATGAGAGAGACCTTTTTCAGCGAACTGTATGCCAGAGTGAGAGACCGATTTGGAATTCAGTGGGAATTAAACTATACAGGAATTATAAAAGATGTATCAATTTAAGATTCAATTGCTGCAAGGAAACAATAGTGTTTGGAGGCGGATTCTAGTATCAGAAGATACTAGTTTTCGCGAACTTCATGAAATCATTTCTATTGTGATGGATTGGGATGTGTTTCAGTCTTTTGACTTTTTCTTTCAGGATATTTATTATTATATAGAAGGAAAAAATCTGGACTTTAATCCGAATTTCGGCTTATTTTCTGACGATGAAGAATTATTCAGAGTATTAGAACCGATTTCGTTATATGAGGATCATTTGTCTTCTTGTATCTATACTCATAAATCGAAAGAGCTGTGGAAGATGGAATTAAGCCTTGAAGCGAAAACGGCAGAAAAAACGAATGTACAAGTTACGGAGTTTTATGGCGAGAATATTCCCTCTTCTATGGATGTAGAAGAATATATGGAAATGTCGGAAGCTCTTCAGGACCCATTTTGCTCAGAAGCTGCGTCAATTCGGAAATACCTTGCAGATAGAGGTGTGCAGTTTTTTGATATTGAGAATTGCAATAAAAAGTTAAACAGCAGATAAGATTAATCAGTTTGATTATCAGACTTGCTCTTTTCCAGAAATTTACCCTTAATTTATACGTTGAATGTAGTAGTAAAAGATTGCGATATCTATGTTCTGGATTTGAGCGAGTTTGATTTTCAATATATATACATAGGAGGGATTCTGTGGATGGTACAAAACTAAAGGTTCAATTGATAGAAGTTGATGAAACGGTCGAAAGAATCCTGGAGATATCGAAAGAATATACATTTAAGCAGCTGCATAGAGCTCTTCAGACCGCCATGGGCTGGAAAGATCTAGAGGAATATTATTTTCTCACAAAGGAGTTCGTTTTATCTGAAGTCGATTACCGGATAGAAGGATACGAGTTTATGTTCTCAGACCAAGTAAAACTGGGGGAGCTGAAAGATAAGACGTTCCGATATTATTACAATGGAGATTTATGGAAACATACTATAGAGATACTGGAGGATACAATATTAGAAAATGATTATCCCCAAGTTCTAGAATATAAGGGGAGATGTCCCATGGAAGAGTATGGAGGTCCTGCTGTCTACAATGAAATGGTGAGAGAAAATATTTCCCTTCTTCCGGTTTATGATAGGGATGAAGTCAATCATATTTTAGAAATCAGCTTAAAATAAAAAAAATCTAAAACTCATTGAGTTTTAGATTTTTTTTATTTTATTCATCAGCATAATTGTCGAAATATCCTTGGATTAAAACGATAGGTGTTCCTTTATCCCCGGAACCGCTGACTAAATCGGATAAAGATCCCAATAGATCTGTGATTCGTCTTGGAGTCGTACCAAGAGAAGCATTATTTCCCACAAGATTGGATTCTTTTTGGCTGATTTCTTCTCGGATCGCTTTGACTGCATCTTCACCTTTTAATGCATCAAATTTTGTATCTGCTATATATTTAATTTTGATTTCGTTCGGTGTTCCTTCTAGTCCTTTTGTAAAACCTGGGGAAACAACTGGATCTGCGAGTTCCCAAATTTTTCCTACTGGATCCTTAAAGGCTCCGTCACCGTAAACCATTACTTCGATATCTTTAGAATAGCTTTCTTTTAATGTTTTTTGAACCTTTTCCACAAAATCTTGAGCATCCCTTGGAAATAACTTTATAGAATGGTCTGAGGCAAGATTTGAACCGTATAGACCATAATCCGGGTTATATCCGGATCCATCGATGGATTCTGTCATGATATGGGAAAGATTGTAAACAGTTTTTGCCCCTAGTTTTTTGAATAGGGAAGTTAAATAGTTTCTATCGTGAATATTTGCTACTAAAATTTCATCGCAAAGCTCAACAATATCCGATGGATTATTGGATAGATAAATCTTGATATTGTCATTTACAGCATAAGATTTATATAATTCTACATAATCAACACCAGTAAACGGGTGGACTGATTTGTCGCCGGCAATTTTTCGGTATTCTTCTTCTGTTAAGGTATCGCTGTAGATATTTACATCGGATCCATAAAGAATAGATTCGTCGAATAAGGCGTTGCCGACTTCATCTGACGGGTAATTTAGAAAGATATTGATTTCTTTTTCCGTATTGGCACAGGCTTTTAGTATCATTGAAAAACGGTTACGGCTTGTAATAGGATAAACAATGCCGATTTTTTTATCGAACTTATTGTTTAAATCCTTGGTGATGGCAGAAATATCAACATAATTTCCCTGAGATCGGGCTAATAAAGATTCTGTTACAGCAATAACATCTTTGTCCCGCAGTTTTATCTCATTTGATTCTACCGTATTCTTAACAACGTCACAGACGATTTCTGCTAGATCTTCTCCTTTTTTGACAATAGGTGCACGAAGACCCATAGCAGTTGTTCCTACATATCTTTGCATATACAATCCCCCTTCATTTTTTTACTTACAGATTTTATCACAGCTTTATCTTCTGGACAATCCTTTTTCAGTTAAAATTGCATCAATTTGCTGATCGAATTCTTCACGAGGCAGTTCCTCTACAACTTGAAAGCTGTAGGCCATGGCTATTTTAAAAGGTTCATAATTGATACCGGAAAAATATTTATCATAAAAACCTCCGCCATAACCGATTCTGTAATAATTTTCGTCAAATACAAGACCAGGCGTCAGTACGACGTCGATTTCTCCGTGATAAAGATTGAGAAATTCTTCTTTCATTTCTAGAATGCCATAGTATCCGGGTTGAAGTTCTTTTAGAGGGTCTCTCAGCTCCGTCAGCTCCATAATCTTTTTTTCTTGATTTATCCAAGGAATAAAGACTCCTTTTCCCTGTTGCAGCAGTTCTTTGATAATGGGCATTGTACTTATTTCGGATCCAAAATTTAAATAAGCGAAGACCGTCTCAGCTTTTTGGATTTCTGGAAGTGATAAAAGATCGTTTTTTAATTTTTCGTCATATTTCTCTTTTATACTTTTATCAAGCCTGTCTCTTTCTTCTTTTACCTTCTTGCGATAGGATTTTTTATCCATTTTCTACCTCCTTTACAGCTCTAATTTTATTATACATCATTCTGCAGGAAGTGCTCAATATTGCTCATGTTCTGAAAAAAATCCTCCAAATATGGTATACTTATTAAGTCATTCTTTGGGAGGTATAAATGATAGAATTTAAACATATTTCGAAACAATATAAAAATGATATTGTAGCAATTAATGATGTCAGCTTTAAAATAGAAAAAGGCGAGTTTGTATTTGTTATCGGCCCAAGCGGAGCGGGAAAATCTACAATAGCCAAACTATTGCTCAAAGAAGAGGAACCGAGCGCAGGGAGCTTATTTTTTAACGGGGAAGATATTACAACTATCCGAAGCCGCAGAATTCCCCTTGTACGCCAAAATATCGGGATGGTTTTTCAAGACTTCAGGTTGTTAGAAGACAAGACGGTTTATGACAATATAAATTATGTCATGCAGATCATGGGAGTTTCAAACAAATTAAAAAAGAGAACGATCGACAGAGTATTGGAAACTGTCAATCTTGAAGAAAAGAATAAATCCTATCCTAGAGAATTATCTGGAGGAGAACAGCAGAGGTTATCTATTGCAAGAGCGATGGTGACAAAACCGAGAGTTCTTTTAGCGGATGAGCCTACTGGCAATCTAGATCCGGAAACGTCATGGGAGATAGTTAGAGCTTTGCAGAAAATTAACGAAGCAGGAACGACAATTATTATGATTACACATGCAAAAGAGATAGTGGACACTTTAAAATACAGGGTGTTGGAATTTTCTAAAGGCAAACTGATTCGGGATGAAGAAGGTGGAACCTATTGATGAAAAGTATTAGAAGATTTTTTGCAGGAGTAAAGGAAGGTTTTACCGGCTTATGGCAGCATCGAAGTATGGGGTTTGCTTCTGTTTTATCGATGTTCTTAACGCTGGTAATACTGGCATTCGTATTAATTACTGTTTTGAATTTAAATCAAGCAGTTGTCGATGTGAAAGACAAAGTAAATGAAATAGAAATATTTGTGGAAGATTCGGTGGCAGGTCCTAAAATAGAAGAAATGAAAAATCTTTTAGAATCTCAAGCCGGAGTTTTATCGGTTACCTACAAATCAAAAGAAGAAGCTTTAGCGAATTTTCAAGAAACCTTAGGAGAAGACGGATATTTAGTCGAAGGAATGCAGGAGGCTCTTCCCCAGTCATTTGTTGTGGAAATGGGGGATATCGAACAAACAGATACCTTTGTCCGGAACATCCAGTCTTTGGAAGGAGTTTCAGAGATAAGATACTATCAAGACTTGGTAGACCGTATTGTTACTATTTCGACTTATGTGCAGTATGCAGGTGCCGCGGTCGTTATCTTATTGATTTTGATTTCGATTATCACGATATTTAATACGATTAAGCTTACAGTTTTTGCCAGATCTAAGGAAATTCAGATTAAAAAATATATCGGAGCATCCAATCCGATGATTACATCTCCTTTTATAATTGAAGGTATTGTTTTCGGGTTGATCGGTTCAGCATTGGCATTTGTAATTGTATACTTATTATATAATTATCTGTTCGAGAACTACAGCAGAGCTGTGTTTAATTTAATATCGAGCTATCTAATTGATCCGGCTATGATTATGACGAATATTTTGATAATATTAATTACATTAGGTGTAGGAATTGGAGCTTTAGGTTCTATATTTTCAGTTAGAAAACATTTAGAAGTTTAAAGGAGGAAAACTTGAATCAGACTTGGATGAAAAAAGGAATTTCTCTATTGCTAGTATCTGCGTTTGTACTATCTCCAGGTGTTTCATCAGCCAGCAGATTAGAGGAATTAAATAAAAAGAAAGAAGAGACGCAATCTCAGATTAAAGAAAAAAACACGACGATTGAAAGCATATCTTCGCAAAAAGATGAGCTATATTCTGAAATTGCAGTATTAGATATAGAAATAGAAAAAGTGGGCGGAGAAATCGAAGAATCTAGAAAAGAAATTGATTCATTAAAAATTTCTATTGAGAAAACGCAAAAGGAAATCGACGATTTAAAGTCCAGTATTTCACTAAGAGAAGAAGAGTTTAAGAAACGTCTGGAAACCATGTATATCAACAGCAAAACAGGATATGCGGAAGCGTTGCTGGGGACAGAAAACGTAGATGATCTTTTGTCGAAAGCGACTATGATGAGCTACATTTCCAATTACGACAAGGATATTTTAAATAGCTTGAAGCACGATAAGATTACGCTGGATGTTAAGGAATCAGAACTTCAAGGAGAGAAAACCGCAGCTGAAATCGCACAGCGGAACTTGGAAGAAAAAAGTCTTGAATTAGAAAATGCTGCAACGAAAAAACAAGACAAAATGGCTGCTTTAGAAGGATCCTTAATGGCTTCTCAAGAAGAAGTAGAGGCGCTTCAGGCCGAAGCTTCCAAGATCGACGGCGATATTGAAGCAGAGAAAAAAGCTATTGCCGAAGCAAAGGCAAGAGCTGCGAGAGAAGCTTTAGCAAGAGCTCAAGCAAAAGAGAAGGCGGAAAGAGAGGCCAGAGAAGCAAGAGCGGCAGAAAAAGCAAAAGAAGAAGCAAAAGAAAAGCCTGATAGGCAAGAAAAAAAAGAAGAGAAATCTTCTGTACAAAATGCCGAGCCGGTTTCTATGGGTTCCGGAGCATTAGGATGGCCTGTACCAAGCAGCCATAACTTAACCAGCTATTATGGGTTCCGGGTCTATCCATTCGGAGGCCATGACTTCCATATGGGAGTAGATATAGCAGCACCGAGCGGAGCGGCGATAGCAGCCTCTGCTGACGGAGTGATTACTTATGCAGCACCGATGGGTACTTATGGAAATTTAGTAAAATTACGCCACTTTGATGGAAAAGAAACATATTATGCTCATTGTTCTGGTTTTAATGTCTCTATAGGACAAAAAGTATCAAAAGGACAGACGATAGCTTATATCGGGTCTACAGGAAATTCAACAGGTCCTCATCTTCATTATGAAGTGAGAGTGGGAGGATCCCACACAAATCCGTTGAATTATATTAACTAGAAAATGCTTCCTCGTGGAAGCATTTTTTATTCAGATAGGAGGTTGCTGTGGATAAATTCAAAAAGATATGGATTGTTATATTATTGATTACAATTCCATTTATAGGGGGAATGATTGTCGGAGATCGAATGGACAGAGCAGTCAGCACAAATCTTCCGGCAAATCAGGAAAAAGAAAGTCAAAGAGAGCTGCCTCGAATGGATGAGTTAAATAAGCTTATTGAAGAAAACTATCTATTTGATGTGGATGAAAAAAAGGTAGAGGAATCCGTTTATAAAGGCTTATTCGAAGGACTCGGGGATCCATACTCTGTTTACCTCAATGAAGAGGAATACCAGAGCCTTATGGAATCTACCTCTGGCAAATATGCAGGGGTTGGAATAGTTGTATCTGTATCGGAAGATAATTTTATTACAGTTGTATCCCCGATAGAAGGAACTCCAGCGGCAGAGGCTGGTATAAGAACAGGGGATAAGATTGTACAAGTAGACGAAACATCATACACTGGAAAACAGATGGACGATGCTGTAGATAAAATGAGGGGAGAACCGAATACAGACGTAATTCTAACGATCAGCCGTCCGGTTAAAGACAAAGCAGATGAAGTGTTTGATGTGACTTTAACGAGAAGGATTATTCAGACTCATACTGTAAAAAGTCAGATTCTAAATGGAAATATCGGCTATATTACGATTAATCAATTTGACGAGAATACGTATAAAGAATTTTCTTCTGAATATGAGAAAGTGAAGTCGGAAGGAGCTACAGGGATTATATTGGATTTAAGAAATAATCCGGGAGGCGTTCTGCCGATTACGGTACAAATTGCGGATATGCTTCTGCCGGAAGGACCTATTGTAAAAACAGTAGACAAAAAAGGAAATGAGCAAATTGAAAGTTCTGAGGCATCGATGGAAGATCAGCCGATGACGGTATTAGTAAATCAAGGTTCCGCATCTGCATCTGAAATTTTGGCGGGAGCGTTAAAAGATTATGGACGAGCTGTGATCATAGGTGAAACAACTTTTGGAAAAGGAATTGTACAAAGAATCTTCCCTCTATCGGAAAATGTAGAAACGGGTCCAGGAGTGAAGCTTACAATATCTGAATACTATACGCCAAAAGGAACAAAGATCCATGGGGTCGGTGTTGAGCCGGATATTAAAATAGAATTAGATAAGGAAATTACAGAGCTGGGTCCAGATCATTTAGATCAAGACGAACAATTGCAAGAGGCAATTACAAATATTACGGAACGAATAAGATAATGGAGAGAATATGTTTAACGAAAGTAGATTAGAAAAAATAGCAGCACTGCCAGAACAATACCCTCCCTCAGATCATTGCGAGATCGCCTTTGCAGGAAGATCGAATGTAGGAAAATCTTCTTTGATCAATGGTTTAATTCAAAGAAAAAATTTAGCGAGGACAAGTTCAAAGCCCGGGAAAACCCGGACTGTAAATTTTTATAATGTGGATGAGGCTTTTCGATTAGTAGATCTGCCGGGATATGGTTATGCAAGCGTATCGAAATCCGAAAAAGAAAAGTGGGCAACAACGATAGAGACCTATCTTCACAACAGAGACAATCTTTGCGAAGTGATTCTTGTAGTCGATTCCCGCCATGAGCCTTCAGTCCAAGACAAACAAATGTATGAGTGGATACTGCATTTAGGTTTTACAGGATTTGTAGTGGCAACTAAAACCGATAAGCTTTCTAAGAATAAACTGAATAAAACACTTTCGGTCATTCGAAAATCTCTAAAAATAGCAGATCCGGATTTGCTATTTCCTATAAGCAGCGAAAAGAAAACAAATATGGAATATTTAAGAGAACAAATATTGGCTATTGTAGAATTTGGAGAGAACAACAAAAAAGAAGAAGAGGATTAATCCTCTTCTTCTTTTTTTGTTTGACTTTAGTCTTCTACTGGTACAAATTCATCTTTAGGTACTCCGCAAACTGGGCAAACCCAATCTTCTGGGATATCTTCAAATGCTGTTCCCGGCTCGATTCCGCCGTCTGGATCTCCTTGAGCTGGATCATAAATGTATCCACAAGCTTCGCATAAATATTTTTTCATGTTATAAACTCCTTTCATTTATTCTACGATCAATTTATACCCAATAAACTTTAAATATCACTATAAAACAGAAAAAAATTTATAAAAAAATATCGTGTTTATACTAAAATAGTTGCCTTTTTTTTGAAAAATGGATAAAATAAGTTTCTTAGGGTACATATATAATGGTGGTAAAGATGTATAAATTTAAAAGAATTGTTCCAAGCCGATTACAAACGGCAAATCAGAAAATCACAGAAATTTTGAAAATAATAGATCGGACGAATCTCAATCAGGATCTTTTCTACGATGTAAAACTCATACTCAATGAATTAGTGGTTAATGGGATAAAGCACGGCAATGAATTGGATAGCGATAAAAATGTCCACTTTGAGGTAAATATTACCGAGGATAAGATTACGATCAGTGTTATAGATGAGGGCAAAGGAATTATCCATAATTGTTCAGACTGTAATCCTGTCGATCTGATTACAAGCGGCAGAGGACTTTATATCGTAGATAAGCTTACAGAGGAGCTCATTATTAAACATAATAAAGTAGTAGCTGTAATCCCGAAGGGATAGATTGTCAAATTTATTGTTTTCAAAAGTCAGAAGAAAAATTGTTGTTAAAGAGGATCGAAAAAAACAGTTTCCAGTAAATTTACTGGAAACTGTTTTTTTAATGCTACTGTATATGATATAATACCTACGTTGCGTAATTGGATAAAGGAAAGAAGGATTATATATGAATAAACGAGAAGATGTAAGAAATGTTGCTATCATCGCCCATGTAGACCATGGAAAAACAACTTTAGTTGATGGTCTATTAAGAAGCGGAGGTATTTTTCACGAGAATCAAGAAGTCAGGGATCGTGTTATGGATAGCGACGATATAGAGAGAGAAAGAGGAATCACAATTCTTTCTAAAAACACTGCAGTAAATTATAACGGTGTAAAAATAAATATTATTGATACTCCTGGCCATGCAGATTTCGGCGGGGAAGTAGAGCGGGTATTAAAAATGGCAAACGGTGTTGTACTAGTTGTTGATGCCTTTGAAGGACCGATGCCTCAGACTAAATTTGTGCTAAAGAAGGCTTTTGAATTGAAACTGCCTGCTATTATCTGTATTAATAAAATAGACCGTGCGGAAGCACGCTGCAAAGAAGTAGAAGATGAAGTATTGGATTTATTTATTCAATTAGACGCAGGAGAAGAATATTTAGATTCTCCATTTATTTATGCTTCTGCAAGAAATGGATATGCGACAAAGGATTTAGGAATTGTTCCGGGGAATATGAATGCGTTATTGGATACGATAGTAGAGTATATTCCGGCACCGGAAGGCTCTTTTACAGATCCTTTTAAAATATTGATCTCAACGACTGACTACAGCGAATATGTGGGAAGGATTGGAATTGGGAAAATTGAAACAGGCGAGATTAAACTTCACGATGATGCGTATATTGTAAATTACAATCATCCTGAAACGAGTCAAAAAATTAAAATCAATCAAATTTACGAGTTCGATGGTTTACATCGTGTAGAAGTAGAATCTTCAAAAATGGGCTCCATTGTAGCGATTACAGGGGTAGAGGGTATAACCATTGGCGATACGATCACATCGCCGGAAGATTTAACTGCACTTCCATTTGTGAACATTTCAGAACCGACACTCTCTATGACCTTTTCTGTTAATGACAGCCCATTCGCAGGACGCGACGGAAAATTTGTTACAAGCCGCCAAGTTCGAAACCGTCTTTTCAAAGAGCTGGAAACAGATGTAAGTTTAAGAATAAAAGAAACATCTTCAACAGATTCATTTAAAGTAAGCGGAAGAGGGGAGCTCCATTTATCCGTTTTAATAGAAAATATGAGAAGAGAAGGTTACGAATTCCAAGTTTCAAAACCAGAAGTTCTTTTTAAAGAAGATGAAAACGGGAAAAAAATGGAACCAATGGAGATTGTTACTATTGATGTAGAGGATGCTTTCGTCGGGTCTGTTATTGAAAAATTGGGTCAAAGAAAAGGCGAGATCATAACAATGAATCCTTCTAAAGGCGGATATACGAGACTAGAATTCGAAATACCTGCCAGAGGACTTATCGGCTACCGTCAAGAATTTTTAACGGACACAAAAGGAAATGGAATTCTAAATACGGAATTTAAAGCTTATGAGCCTTATAAAGGCGATATTCCAGGAAGAAAACTAGGTTCTTTAATCAGTTTTGAATCGGGTACAGCTACAGCCTATGGTTTGAATGCTGCCCAAGAAAGAGGAACATTATTTATCGGAGCGGGTGTGGAAGTTTATGAAGGTATGGTTGTAGGTTCCAATGCGAAAGGGATGGATATAGAAGTTAATGTCTGCAAGAAAAAAGCTCAGACCAATATCCGTTCATCCTCATCTGACGATTCTTTAAGACTTTCTCCTCCTAAAAACTTGAGTTTGGAAGAGCTTATGGAGTTTGTCGAAGGAGATGAATTAATCGAAGTGACTCCTCATCATTTACGTCTTAGAAAGAAGATTCTAGATACAAATTCAAGATATAAAGCAAAAAAAAGAAATAAATAAATAAAGACAATCAAAAAACTCCCTTTTACAATAAAGGGGGTTTTTGATTGTAAAAACTCAATGTCGATTATTGCTTTAAGAGGTGAAAGTTGTTATTATATACTTAACAGAATTCTTTATATTAGAAGAAAACAAAATATAGATTACGTTATAAGGAGATATAATTATGGCAAACGATTCTAAGTATCAAAGCAAGCAGTTAGATGAGTTTTTCGAAGCAGTACTAATGTTGGAAAATAAAGATCAGTGTTATAAATTTTTCGAAGATGTATGTACTGTAAGAGAACTGAACTCTATTTCCCAAAGACTGGAAGTTGCAAAACTATTAAAGATCCGAAAAACCTATAATGAAATCGAAAGAGAAACCGGGGCTTCAACTGCTACTATCAGCAGAGTCAACCGTTCTCTTCATTATGGCGCAGACGGCTACGAGCTTGTTTTAGAAAAGCTTATTGCGATGAATATGGAAGAAAAGAAAAAAGGAAACGAGTAGGAGAAGATAGGCGGGAGATTGCTTCGCAACCCAGGCAGGATGCCTTCGGCACCTAGGCGCTAGGCGGCACACCTTTGGTGGCTAGGAAAAGAGAGGGAAAGATAGGGAGTAGGTAATAGGTAGTAGGGGTGGTAGAAAAGGCGTCATTAGACGCTCCTCTGCTTGTTGGATTAGGATGAAAGGTAGAGCTGATATAAAAGATTTAAACTCCTGCATCCATATCACTTTTTATAATTCAACAATTCCCTTATACAATAAATATTGGGCTTAAAAAAACAGGACATTTAGAAATGTCCTGTTTTTTTATAGAGAAAGCAGTTTTTTATGATCCAATAAGACTCCGACTTTTTTTTCTTTTAATATGTCTTTAGCCTGTTGATTGTCTTCTTCTTTTACTTTAAAGATGATGACAGCCTGTCCCTGCTTTTGTGTTAAAAACTGATAGGCATATTCGATATTGATTTTTTCTTCTCCTAAGGCATTTACAAATTCATACATCTGTCCTGGAGAGTCGCTGATTTCAATTGCCATCACTTTTGTTTCCGTAACCATAATATTATCTTTCTTTAAATTTGAAAGAGCTCGTTCTGTTTCGGATAATATGAGTCGCAGAATTCCGTAATCGTTCGTCTCGACAATGGTTAATGATCGGATGTCAAGCTGATGATCTTTAAAGACTTTTAAAATTTCGGATAATCTTCCTTCTTTGTTCTCGATAAAAATGGATAATTGTTTAATCATAGGTACTCCTTTAACGCAAGTCCAAAACTCTTTTGCTCTTCCCGCTGGTTCTTTCTAGGGAATGAGGTTCGACTAAGGTGATTTTGGCATGAATTCCGGTTACGGAATGGACAATGGTATCTGTTTTCTTTTCTATAATTTTCAAATCATCTAAATCGTCTATTTCTAGATGAGAATCTAATTCTACTTTGATTTCAATAGTATCTAAATTTCGAATCCGATCGACAATAATTTGATAATGGCAGGCGATTTCAGGAATCTGAAGAAGTGCCGACTCTATCTGAGACGGGAACACATTGACACCGCGGATAATAAGCATATCGTCGGTTCTTCCTTTTAATCGGTCGATTCTTTTATGTGTTCTACCGCAGGAACATCTTTCCGGTATAATTCTTGTAAGATCTCTAGTACGGTATCTTAAAAGGGGCATGCCCTCTTTTGTAAAGGTTGTGATAACAAGTTCGCCTTCTTCGCCTTCGGGAACCGGCATTAAAGTTTCCGGGTTTACGATTTCCACAATAAAGTGATCTTCCCAAATATGAAGACCCTCTTGGCATTCGCATTCGATGCCTACACCCGGGCCGTATATTTCAGACAAACCATAGATATCATAAGCTTTTATATGTAGTTTATTTTCGATTTCTTGGCGCATTTCATTTGTCCAAGGTTCTCCACCGAAAACGCCAATTTTTAAATTCAGGTCTTCCAAAGACAAATCTTCTCTAGATTGAATGGCATCTGCTAAATATAGAGCATAAGAAGGAGTACAAGTTAAAATAGAGGTCTGCAGATCCTTCATAAGCATAAGCTGTTTGTTCGTATTGCCGCCAGAAATAGGAATAACTGCAGTGCCAAGAGTTTCTGCACCGTTATGAATTCCCAATCCGCCTGTAAACAAGCCGTATCCGTAGGCGTTTTGAAGTACGTCTTCTGGAGAGCCCCCTGCACAGACTAAACTTCTGGCTGCCATAGATGCCCAGCTATCTATATCTTTTTGAGTGTAGCATACGACGGTAGGTTTTCCTGTAGTTCCTGAGGAAGCGTGAATGCGCACGATTTCCTCCATAGGTACAGCTAATAGATCGAAGGGGTAATTGTCTCGCAGATCTTGTTTTACGGTAAATGGAAATTTCTGAATATCCTCTAAACTATGTAAATCATCTGGTGTTATCTGATGTTCATCCATTTTCTTTCGATAAAAGGGTACGTTATCGTATATTCTTTGAATCATATTTTTTAGCTGATCATATTGATATTTTTTTGTTTCTTCAACAGATCGTGTTTCTATTTCTCTCTCGTACATCTAGAACCTCCTTAGATCTAATATCACGAACTATTACAATTATACTATATTTTCGAGCTAAAAAAAACTTTGCTTCATGATGGGTATTAATAAATAATAAGGAGGATTTTATGGGAAGAATATTAAAAACTGCAAAAATTGTTCTGGCAATACTGCTGCTCTTGATAACGGTATCCTGTTCCAGTACAGAATCGGCAATCATAGATAAGGCACCGGCAGAGGGTATTGTAGAAAATCAAAGCTATTACGATTTGGAAGATGTGGTTCTTTATCTAAAAACTTATGGAGAACTTCCTCCAAATTATCTGACAAAAAAAGAAGCGAGAGATAGAGGTTGGGACAGCGATGAAGGGAATCTATGGGCAGTTTCCGAGGGAGCGGTTATAGGCGGAGATGTTTTCGGCAATCGGGAAGGTATTCTGCAGGAGAAAGAGGGACGAGTCTATTACGAGGCAGATGTGAACTATAATGGCGGCTATCGAGGCGCTGAAAGAATCGTTTATTCAAATGACGGGCTGGTTTTTTATACAAAAGATCATTATGAATCTTTTCAGGAGGTAGAATGAGTTTGAAATGTATTGTAGATGGTAAAAGAATTAGAAATAAAAGAGCTCTTCACTTGCTATTAAAAAAGGATCTGAAACTTTCCGATTATTACGGGAATAATCTGGATGCTTTGTGGGACGAAATTTCTTCTTCCATTCGCGAAAGAGAAATCATTGTTAAAAATCAAGAGGATTTAATTGAAAACTTGGGAGAGTATGGGAAAAGATTTATGACAGTTCTTTATGATCTAGACAAATCTATTTCGAATTTCGTTTTTATAATAGAGAAAGGACGGGGATTTTAATGGAGCATATCAATAAATTTGATAAATATAATTACAAAGAGTTGAACGAAAACAGGGGTAGCGGAATTCTCATTCATATAAGCAGTCTACCAGGCAAATACGGAATCGGGACCTTTGGGGAAGAGGCTTATGATTTTGTAGATTTTTTAAAACTGGCGAAACAAAAATATTGGCAGGTGCTTCCATTAGGGCCTACAGGATATGGCGACAGCCCCTATCAATCCTATTCCTCTTATGCAGGCAATCCTTATTTTATCGACCTGGAGGCTTTAGAAAAAGACGGATTGATAGAAGGCGATTATAGACGTTTTGATTATGGAAATCCAGATTCTGTAGATTATGAAAGGATGTCTACTATAAAAAACCAGCAGCTTAGAGAAGCGTTTAAAAGAAGCCGTTCGAGAGATCTGCTTGGATATACAAGTTTTTTTGAGAATGCAAAAAGCTGGCTGGAAGATTATGCTTTGTATATGGCGATTAAAAATAAAAAGAACGGCCTGCCCTGGTACGAATGGGAAGAAGGTATCAAAAACAGAGAACAGGAAGCATTAGAGGAACTTAGAGGAGAGCTGAAAGAAGAAATAGAATTTCATTATTTTATTCAGTATTTATTTTTCACCCAATATAAAAAGTTGAAAAAATATGCAAATCAAAACGGTATTGAAATCATAGGGGATCTGCCGATTTATGTTGCCCACGACAGCTGCGATACTTGGAAAGACACAGAAATATTTCAACTGGACGAATCTTTAGATTTAAAATATCAGGGAGGATGTCCTCCGGACAGTTTTTCTGAAGAAGGGCAGACATGGGGAAATCCTGTATATAATTGGGATGTTTTAAAAGAGCAGGATTATAAATGGTGGATGGTACGGTTAAAAGCAGCTTTCCTTTTGTTTGATGTATTGCGGTTAGATCATTTCCGCGGCTTTGAGTCCTATTGGAGGATTCCGGCGGGAGAAGATTCTGCAGTAAACGGCGAGTGGGTAAAAGGACCGGGAGATGATTTTTTTAAAAAGGTAAAGGAAGTTTTTCCCGATAGCAAAATCATTGCAGAAGACCTGGGATACATGACAAAAGAAGTTGCAGACATGAGAAAGAAATCTGGATATCCGGGGATGAAAGTTCTTCAGTTTGCTTTTGATGTATCGGAAGAATCCGAGTATCTGCCTCATAATGTGGAAAGAAACTGGGTTATGTATACAGGAACCCATGATAACGATACCCTAGGCGGATGGATACTCAACGCCGATGCAGAAGAACTGAACTTTGCGAAAAATTATTTAAAGCTTACACAAGAAGAAGGTGAAGTATGGGGGATGATCCGGGGTGTCTGGAGCAGCGTTGCAGACACTGCAATCGCGCAGATGCAGGATTTTCTCGAACTGGACTCTAGTGCGCGGATGAATGTTCCTGGAACAATTCACCACTGGAGATGGAAAATGAGAGAGGAGCAGCTGACGAAAGAACTGGCTTCTCGAATAGGAAACCTTACGAAATTATACAGCCGATAAGCTTTAGGAGGAAAAAATGAAAATTGAATTTTTAGGAGCAGCAAAAGTTGTTACAGGTTCAAACTATCTTATTACTACAGATAAATGGAAATTTCTAATCGACTGCGGTCTTTTTCAAGGGGGAAAAGAAGAAGAGGCGATGAACGAGCTTGCTTTTAAGTATGACCCCGGAGAAATCGACTTTATGTTTTTAACCCACGCTCATATCGATCATAGCGGTCGTATTCCTTATCTTGTGAAAAAAGGTTATCGCAGCGAAATATATGCGACGGAAGCTACTGTTGATTTGTGTGAGATTATGCTGTTGGATTCTGCAAATATTCAAGAATCGGATGCTGAATGGGAAAACAAAAGAAGAATTCGATCAGGAAAAGCGCCGATTGAGCCGTTATATACCATGGAAGATGCGCAGCGTAGCTTGTCCTATTTTAGACCGTGCCATTATGAAGAGATCATTAAAGTCAACGACGAAATATCCTTTCGATTTACTGATGCTGGGCATATTTTAGGATCTTCCATTTTAGAACTTTGGATTGTAGAGAATAATGAAACAGTAAAGGTAGTATTTAGCGGTGATTTAGGAATGCCGAATAAACCTCTTTTAAAAGATCCGGCTTTTATAAAGAGCGCAGACTATCTTATTATGGAATCTACCTATGGCAACTCTGTTCATGACGACTATGCAAAAAGCATGGATGAATTAACACAGATAATCGACCGCGTATCGGAAAGAGGAGGAACGGTAATGATTCCTTCCTTCGCAGTAGGAAGAACCCAAGAATTGATCTATCAGCTCAACAACTATTACAGCAAAGATACTATTCATGAACATCAAAGGATTCCAATTTATATAGACAGTCCAATGGCTATTCGAGCTACAAAAGCTTTTATGGATAATGCCTATTATTTTGATGATGAAACAAAAGAAATTATTCGAAGCGGAGATAATATCTTTGAGTTTCCAAATCTCCATTACGTTAATTCTGTAGAAGAATCGAAGGCTCTGCATCGTGTCAATTATCCTCGTGTGATCATTTCTTCGTCAGGTATGGCTAATGCTGGAAGAATCCGCCATCATCTAAAACACGGTTTATGGGATGAACGAAATGCCGTGGTCTTTATCGGTTATCAAGCGATTGGAACATTAGGGAGAATATTATTGGACGGTGCGGAGAAAGTAAAACTCTTAGGGGAAGAGATTGCTGTCAAAGCAGAAATCTTCGACTTGGTAGGTTTTTCAGCTCATGCCGATGAGCCGATGCTTTTGGATTGGCTAAATCATTTTGAGAAGAAACCTGTAAAGATCTTTCTTACCCACGGCGAAGAAGATGAGAGTGTCCCTTTAGCAAAAACTATAAAAGAAATGTTTCATATTGATACCATTGTCCCTTCTTTAAATGACGAGTACTCTCTAAATACTACAGGCAGAGATCTAGAAGAAAAGATTTCAAAGGAAGATATGGAAAAAACACTGTATGAAGATTTTAGATTAATCCAAGACAATATGCAGAACTTATCGAATCGAAAAGAGCTTTTTGATACGGGAAAAATGAAGGCCGAGGAATACAGTGAAATAAAAAGAACTTTGAATGATTTAAAACTTCAGCTGATGAGTTTAAATATGAAAACAGGTAAATAATATGTAATATTTCAGTAAAGATTAGAAAGTCTTCTTTGGAAGACTTCTTTTTTGTTCTAAATAATTATATAATAGTGATAAGATAAATATATAAAATTTTAACAATTTAAAATGTTCTATCGGCATAAAAAAACATCAAACGTTTTCCTTGCAGGACGCTTGCATGTTATAAAACACGAGTATTGGGTAAAAATAGAATATATAGAATCATTCAACGGTTTAATATGGAGGGTAGTATGAAGGAGTTTAATACAGATTATTTTTATAGGGAAACGGGACTTGATGAAGATATATATCTTTATCAAAAAGGCAGCCATGGTCATGCATACAAGTTTATGGGAGCTCATACTGTACAAAACGAAGAAGGACAAGAAGCGGTTAGTTTCTGTGTCTGGGCACCGAATGCAAAATATGTTAATTTAATCGGCGATTTTAATGATTGGAACGAGTACGATCTGCCTTTAAAAAGAATTAACGATTCGGATATTTGGAATATATGTGTTTATGGTATAAAACAATTTGATGCCTACAAATACAGAATTGTATCTCCTTGGGACGAAATTCGATACAAAGCCGATCCCTTTGCATTTCACGCAGAAGAAAGACCGAAAAGCGCTTCAAAGGTATTTGATATCGAAGGTTTCAAATGGAGCGATAAAAGATGGCTTAACAAAAGAGAAAAATCAAATCTTTACAATGAGCCGATGAGTATATACGAGGTAAATCTTTCTTCTTGGAAAAGAAAAGAGGATGGCTGTCCCTACAGCTACGTTGAACTTGCAGACGAGCTTGTGGATTATGTGAAAGAAATGGGATACACCCATGTTGAACTTATGCCTGTTATGGAGCATCCTTACGACGGATCTTGGGGATATCAGGTGACTGGATATTTTGCACCAACCTCCAGATTCGGCACACCGAAAGATTTTATGTATTTAATCAATGCTTTTCACAAAAAAAATATCGGAGTGATATTAGATTGGATACCGTCCCATTTCTGCAAAGATGATTTTGGACTTGCCAGATTTGACGGTGCAAATTGTTATGAACCGGCGGATCAATATAGAGCGGAAAATGAACAATGGGGAACTTTAAATTTTGATTATGGAAAAACGGAAGTTGTCAACTTTCTGATATCGAATGCTTTATACTGGCATGAGTATTATCATATAGACGGAATTCGCGTAGATGCGGTTGCTTATATGATCTATCTTGATTTTACAGGCAAAGAAATACGAAATCCTGACGGCAGCAATGATAATAAAGATGCAATTTCATTTTTGAAGAAACTAAATACGGCTGTATATGAAAGGTTCCCAAAAACGATGATGATAGCGGAAGAATCTACAGCTTGGCCGTTGGTTACTATGCCTGTTGAAAATGGAGGTTTAGGTTTCAGTTATAAATGGAATATGGGATGGATGCACGACATATTGAAATATATGGAAATGGATCCGATCTTCCGAAAAGATCATCATGAAGCATTAACATTTACAATGACTTATGCGTTTTCTGAGAATTATATTCTGCCTTTCAGCCATGATGAAGTAGTACATATGAAAGGTTCTATGATCGGCAAAATGCCGGGAAGCTATGAAGAACAATTTGCAAGCTTAAGACTTCTCTATGCATATATGTATGCTCATCCTGGAAAGAAATTAATGTTTATGGGAGACGAAATTGCCCAGTTTGATGAATGGAATGAATGGGATCAGCTGACATGGGAAGTTTTAGACTATGATAGCCATAAGCAGTTTAAAAAATACGTATCGGACTTAAACGAATTTTATCGAAAAGAGAAAACTCTTTATGCTATCGATACGAGCTATGCTGGTTTTAACTGGGTCGATCTAGCAAACCGTGATGAGTCGGTAATCGCTTTTGAGAGAATCGATCAAGAAGGAAATGAATTATTATGTATATTCAATTTTACACCTGTTGAGAGAAAGTCTTATCCGATCGGTGTAAAAGAGAAAGGCAATTATTCAATAAAATTCAATACTGATATGAAGAAATATGGTGGAAGATTAGCACGGAATAAACCTTGCAGAAGCAAAGAAGAGCCGTTAGGGGATCGGGATTATAGAATAGAAATCGACTTGCCTCCATTGTCTGCTCTGTATTTATTCCACAAAAAACCGGCCACAGCTGCAAAGAAAAAAACAGCTGCGAAAAAGAAAGCAGCTGCAAAAAAATAACGAGAAATACTATTTGAGATGTAGGACAATACTATGGAGGGAAGCTTATGAAAACTAGAAATAGGGTCGTAACTATGCTGCTTGCCGGCGGACAAGGATCAAGATTAAAAGCCTTGACAAGAAAAGTTGCAAAGCCTGCAGTGCCTTTTGGAGGAAAATACAGAATCATCGATTTTGCATTAAGCAATTCTGCAAATTCTGAGATTAGAGATATTGGAATCTTAACACAATATAAACCCTTTGAGCTTAATACCCATATAGGCAATGGATCAGCTTGGGATTATGATAGAGACAGCGGCGGTCTTCGTATATTATCTCCCCACTATACAGAAAAGGGAGGAAGATGGTATGAAGGGACAGCGAATGCTATTTTAGAAAATATTGATTTTCTTGATAATTTAGAAGCGGAATATGTACTTGTTCTGTCAGGAGATCATATCTATAAAATGAATTATAAAGAACTTCTTAATTATCATAAAGAGAAAGGTTCTGTAGCAACCATAGCTGTAATGCCCGTTCCTTGGGAGGAAGCTTCAAGGTTTGGAATTCTGAATACAGACGAGGAAAATGCTATAGTGGAATTTGACGAAAAACCTGCCAATCCACAAAGCAATTTAGCATCTATGGGAATTTATATGTTTAACTGGAGCGTCTTAAGAGAGTTTCTATTAGAAGACGACAAAGATGAAGCATCCGAGCATGATTTTGGGATGAATATACTCCCCAAAATGCTGAATGCCGGAAATCCGATGTATGCATGGAAATTTGAGGGATATTGGAAAGATGTAGGAACAGTAAAATCTTATTGGGAAGCAAATCTGGATCTATTGGAAATAGATAATCCTTTAGATATTTTTGATACATCATGGCAGATTTATACAAAAGCGAGAAATCTTCCTCCTCATTTTGTTTCTTCTTCTGCAAGGATAAAAAACGCGTTAATTAACGAAGCCTGCAGAATCTATGGAGATATTGAACATTCTGTATTATTTAACAATGTTCATATTGAAGAAGGAGCTGCGGTAAAAGACAGCGTACTCTTGTCTAATTCAATTATTCGAGAAGGAGCAAAAGTATACAACGCAGTGATCATGGAAGATGTAATTGTAGAGAAAGATCAAGTGATCGGAAGTCCGGATTGCGATAAGGTTTATCTCGTATCACCAGATGGAATTACGGAAGAAGGCTAGGAGGTATAGTATGCAAAGATGTATAGGAGTTATTTACGAAGGTGCAAATCCGAATCTTTTCGGTTCTTTGACAGATACAAGACCGGGTTATATGCTGCCCTTTGGTGCGAGATATAGAATCATCGATTTTACATTGTCAACAATGACAAATAATGATTTTTCAAATGTAGTATTATACGGCAGCCGTTTAATCCGCTCGACGCTGGATCATGTAGGAAATGGAAAACCATGGGAGTTAAACCGCAGAAGAAGCGGATTGACTATATTTCCTCCAACCTATGATAAAAGACTTCAGAATTTAACAGAAATCGGATCTTATTTCGATACTTTGGAATACTATCGCAATGCAAAAGAAGAGATCGTCTATTGTACAGACCCGATGCTCATCCAAAAAGGGGATCTGGGTTCTGCTTATGACTGTTTCTTAGAAAATGATTATGATATTTTGATGCTGTATAAAAAACAAAAAGACGAATTAGGAACTTTCTTATATGCAAATAAGCTGATTTTAGATGAAGATAAAAATATAAAAAACATAGGATCTCATTTGGGAACGGAAGAAGAATTCAACTTCCTTACAAGTATAGGATTTATGAAGAAAGAGGTTTTTATCCGAACCATTCTTGAAGCTGCAGAAAAAGGCAATGCCACAACACTTATCGAGGCGGTTAAGAATAATCTTGGCAATCTTAAGATCGGCGCTTTTGAGGAAGAGCAGCAAACAGAATGGATCAGAGATCTGGAATCTTATTATAGAAGTAATTTTGATTTATTGAACCGCGATATTTATGAGGATTTATTTTATAAAAACGGCCTTATTTTAACAAAATCAAAAGCAATGCCTCCTACTGTTTATAACGGCAATGCCGACGTTTCCAATTCACTTTTGGCGAACGGCTGTATTATCGATGGACAGGTTGAGAGTTCAATTATCTTTAGGGGAGTACATGTTAAGAAAGATGCCATTGTAAAAAATTCAATCATATTCGAAAGTACAGTTGTAGGGGAAGGAAGCGTCGTTGTCAACAGTATTACAGACAAAGGTGTTGTCATTGGGGATGGAGTTACTTTAGTCGGAAGTGCGACGAATCCTTTTGTGGCTTCTAAAAACGAAAAGATCATGAAATAAGGGGGAAAAGATGAAAATATTATTTTGTGCATCGGAAGCTGCACCGTTCATAAAAACAGGAGGGCTGGCAGATGTTGCCGGCTCCCTTCCCTTAGCGGTTAAGAATATGGGTCATGATATACGTGTTGTGATCCCTCTTTTTTCTCAAGTCGATCCAGACTTAAGAGAACGAATGGAGTTCATCGGTTATTATTATGTAGATCTTGCATTCCGCCATGAATATGTAGGAGTCTATACAATAGATTTTCGCGGAGTGACATATTATTTTCTAGACAGCCAAAGATATTTTGACCGTCCGCAGATTTACGGCGAAGGGGACGATGGTGAACGATTCTTATTCTTTTCGAAGGCTGTGGTCCAATTGCCTAAAGTGATAAACTTTAAGCCGGATGTGATACACAGCAATGACTGGCATACAGCCATGGTCAATGTATATGTTAAGGATTTTGCCAGAGGAGATCAGTATTATAAAGATATAAAATGTCTTTACACTATTCATAATTTAAAATATCAAGGTGTATTTCCAGCATCTATTTTAGCAACAGCCGGTTTGTCGCCTTTTTATTTCAATGAAGACGGGTTGAAATACTATGATGCAGTTAACTTTATGAAAGGCGGCATTATTTACTGCGACGCTTTTACAACTGTTTCAGGAACTTATGCTATGGAGATTAAAAACCCCTTTTATGGAGAAGGTTTAGACGGAGTTATCCGAGCCTACGACTATAAGCTTCGAGGTATTATAAACGGAATCGATTATGAGGTTTGGAATCCTGAAACGGATCAATTTTTAGCTCAAAATTATTCTATTGAGACATTTCCAGACAAGATCGAAAACAAAAGAGAAATCCAGAGAAGGTATGGTCTTCCTGAGCAGGACGACGTTCCTATGATCGCTCTCGTATCCCGTTTGGTGGATATGAAAGGGATCGATCTTGTCAGATATATTATGGATGAACTTTTGGCCACAGAAGATATTCAGTTTGTAATGCTGGGTACCGGCGAAGAAACATACGAAGAGATGTTCCGTTATTTCGAATGGAAATATCCAGAAAAAATGGCGGCCAGAATTTATTATAACAACGAAGAGTCCCATCTGATATATGGAGGAACGGATTTATTCTTGATGCCTTCTATAGCAGAACCCTGCGGGATTTCACAGCTGATCTCTATGAGGTATGGAGCCATACCGATTGTAAGAGAAACAGGCGGTTTAAAAGATACTGTTATGCCGTATAACGAATATGAAAATACAGGAACGGGTTTTACATTTACAAATATCAATGCCCATGATCTGCTTTATACAATCCGAAGAGCTTTGAGTTTCTTTCATAAAGAAAAGGATAGAAATATTATTATCGAAAACGGAATGTATGAAAAAAACGACTGGGATGAATCCGGAAAGGAATATATCCGTCTGTACGAGGAATTGGGAAAATAAGATGAAAAAAACCAGAGAAGAATTAAAAGAAAAGATATTATGGAACTTACAAATGAATACGATTCTCGAAAGAAATGCCATTGATATAGAAGATCTTTATTTTGCTGTAGTTGAAGTTCTAAAGGAAAATATCTTTGATTTATGGGTCAAATCAAATGTAGAAAAAAGGGGGAAGAGAGAAATTGCTTTTCTATCTTTCGAGTATCTCCCAGAGGAATTTCTTCAAAGAAATGTAGTGTATCTAGATGTAATAGAAGATGTCCGCTCTATCGTTGAGGAGCTCGGTTTTTCTTTGGAGCAGTTAAAAAAGATTGATATTGTAAATAAGTTAGGGGATGGAGGCTTGGGAGATGCCTCCTTTGCTTTTTTAGATACAGCAGCGACGAAAAAAGATTCTGTTGTAGCATATGGGATCCGCTATGAGGGCGGTCATTTACGCCAGAGTATAGAGAATTTTGAACAGTTGGAATACAGCGACGACTGGCTGAAGAATGGAAATCCTTGGGAATTAGAGCGGAAACGAATCTATTATGATATACCTATTGGAGACTATACGGTTCAAGCAGCAGCTTACGATATTCCAGTATTGGGATTTCAAAACGGCTATGTGAACACCTTAAGGCTGTGGCAGGCGCGATCCATAGAGCCTGTTGATTACAATGCGTTTTCAGAAGGCAAATTCCAAGAATCTTACAAGAATAGAATACGGGCAAGAGCGATCACGGAATTTTTATATCCCAGCGACAGCAGCGATCAAGGCAAAGAACTTCGGCTGACTCAAGAGTATTTCTTTGCAGCCGCTTCGATCAAAGATATATTAAATCGCCAACGCCATCATAGTCACATGGATAATATCGAAGAGTACTGCCGAATAAAACTAAATGAAGTTCACAGTATTATGGCGATACCTGTATTCATATATGAGTATATGAAATCCGAAGAGAAGCCTTTTGATGCAGCTCTTGCCAAAGCAAATCAAATATTTGATTTTACAACTTATAAAGTCAGAAACGAGATTTCAGAATGGTGGGATGTGCATTTGATTCAAAAGATTTGTCCTTGGATTTATCCGATTATAGAAAAGCTGAATGATGAGATTTGTGCTTTGGTTGAGACTCCGTTGTTTAATTTCACGCCGGAAGAGTTCGACCGTACGAAAATTATCGAGGAGGATAAAGTCAAGATGATTCCTCTGGCAATCTTTGGTTCAGGGATTACCTCTTTAGCGGTAAAAGATCAGCTTGAAATTATGCTGGGGGATAATTTGGACTGCATCGCAACATTATTTCACAGCCGGTTCCGCTTTCGGGAATTAGGAGTGAATCACAGAATATGGCTGATGGAATCCAATCCGTTGCTGTTTGATTTTTTAACAAAGGAGTTAAACATTGATTTGATCAATCAGCCAGATGCATTGACTTCGATACTGGAGAGATCGGATAGCGAAGAGATCGCTTATCGTTTAGATGATATCAAGAAAAAGAATAAGGAAAAATTCACAAAGATTTTTCTTAAAGATCGGGGAGATGTAATCAATCCCTATTCTATCTTTGATATTAACAATGATGATTTTCTAGAAACAAAAAGACAGCTTATAGAAGCTCTTTATATCGCTTATGAATTTATAAATATGAAAGAACAGCCTAATTTAGATTTTCCGGATCGTACTTTCTTCTTTGCGGGAAAAGCAAATAGAAACTATCTGATGGCAAAACTTGTAATAAAATTTATAAACTGTTTGTCTTATTGTGTATCGAAAGAAGTGAAAATTAAAGATAAATTAAAAATTGTCTTTATTGATAACCGTAATATGAATAATATGATGAAGCTGATTCCTACCGCCGACATCGGGGAGCAGCTAACGTTGCCTGGCAAAGAGGTCGCCATGACAAACGGTCTTCGTTTTATGTTAAACGGCGCAGTCCTGATTGGTGCTCAAACGAGTATCAACCATAGAATTCGAAATATTGTAGGAGAGGAGAATATCAAACTATTCGGAGCAAACTTTGAAGATGTGAAAAACCAATCCCGTTATTCCTATTATAATTATTATGAATTCATTAAAAATCATGAAAGAATGAATCATTTTATCACTCAATTATCCAATATCAACAATCAGGAATTAAGAGAATGTTTTCGTCTGATATTGAATCTAATCGGCAGATATAACGATGGATTCTTTATATTTAGAGATTTGGAAGAATATATAGAAGCTCAAAGAACACTAGGCGAATTGTATTACGACAGCTGCATATGGAGAAAAATGAGCTTAAACAATATTGGAAAAAGCGGTGTATTTAATTTAGACAGCTCTTACGACATAAACGAAAAACATATATGGGATTCAAGAAGATGACAAATTATATTTTTAATAATAATCAAGGAATGGAATATACCCGGGACAAAACGAGATTTACAGTATGGGCGCCGACTCGAGATTCTATCGATCTGCTCTTATACAATGACTACAGATATGTTCGACGGGAAAAATATAGAATGACTCGTGTGGAAGGCGGATTTTTTGAAACCGTTGTAACAGGAGATTTAAAAGGGAAGTTTTATACCTATCTAGTAAACGGAAAATATGAAGTGACCGATCCTTATAGTATCGCGTGTTCCATCAACAGCAAAAGGTCGGCGATTATAGACATTAGAGAAACGGATCCTTCCGGTTTTCGAGAGCAGAATGTTCCTTTTAATCCATGGAAAAAAGCATTATTATATGAAGTGCATATAAAAGACTTCAGCGGCGATATCAGCAGCGGTACGCAGCATCGCGGTAAATTTTTAGGATTAATCGACGAAAAGTCCCATTTCCGCGAGGCTGAAACAGGAATAAGGCATTTGAAAGATCTAGGAATTACCCATGTTCATCTGATGCCGATTTATGATTTTTTATCAGTAGATGAACATGAAGAGTACTTCTTTGATGATAACAATTATAATTGGGGATATGATCCTGAATTATACAACTGCATTGAAGGTTCGTACTCCACACAACCCTTAGAACCGGCGAATCGAATATATGAATTCAAAAAAATGATACAGCGGCTGCACAGCGAAGGTCTTTCAGTCGTTATGGATGTTGTGTTTAACCACACTTTTCGTTCCCATGATTCTAATTTTAATATCCTAAATCCTGGATACTATTTTAGAATGGATCAGAATAATGCGTTCTGCAACGGTTCCGGCTGCGGAAACGAACTTGCGTCGGAGCGGAAAATGGTGCAGAACTTTATTGTCGATTCTCTAAAATATTATATGAAAGAATACAAAATCAACGGTTTTCGTTTTGATTTGATGGCTTTGATTGACAAAAAAACAGTTTATAGAATTGTGAAAGAGCTGCGGGAGATTAATCCGGAAGTCATAATCTATGGAGAACCCTGGTACGCATGCGACTCCGGTCTTCACTATGGAGAACTGACGGTTATGGGAACACAAAGAGGCAAAGAATTCTCCTTTTTTAATGATCGTTTTCGAGATGCCCTAAAAGGCGACAATGATGCTGGAGGATTGGGATACGTTCAAGGGGCTTATCACTTGAAAACTGAAATTGAGACCGGTATCTCGGGATCCATCGATTTCGATGAATATCATTCTGGTTTTGCTTTGGAAGCGAAAGAGTCGATCAACTACTTTAATTCCCATGATAATTTAATTATTTATGATAAGCTCAAAATGACAATGGATTATGAATGGGTTGAACCAGCTTCTAGAATGCTTGCAAGTATTATATATATGTCTTTGGGGATTCCCTTTATTCATAGCGGAAATGAATTTTTGAGGGGCAAAAACTTAGAATATAACAGTTATAATCTGGCGTTAGATATTAATGGGATAGATTGGGGTAAAAAGTATAAGAATACATCTCACTATGAATACTATAAAGAGCTTATACAATTTAGAAAGGATCATCCAGTATTTGATGTGAGCGATCCAGAGGAAATAAGAGAAAAACTTTGTTTTTACGACAAGCTGCCCATGGAGCTGATTGGATATACTTTAAAGACGGATAATGGATATTTAATGATATTTCATAATGCGGGAAAGATAAGATATCAGCTGGAATATAACCGCATCCAGGAACATTTTGTTTTTTATCATTTAGGCGGTATTTCTCCAGAAGAAATCACTTTATCTTTTGACGAAAGAGGCAGGGTCAGCGAAGAGTTGAAAGATATAGATAATTTTGAGATAGGACCTTTAACAACAGTTGTATACAGTATTAATAAACAGTATTAGGAGGACGGAATGGATTACTTAAAAGAATATCAAAAATGGCTTACTGGTGATGTAATCGATGAAGAAACGAAAGCAGAACTTCGTCTCATTAAGGATAATGATGTAGAAATAGAAGATCGCTTCTACCAGTCTCTTAAATTCGGAACCGCCGGGTTAAGAGGGAAACTCGGCGCTGGAACCAACAGAATGAATCAATATACCGTAGGCCTTACGGCACAAGGTCTGGCAGATACTATTCTTCGTTATGGCGATGAAGCGAAAGACCGGGGCATCGTTATTGCTTATGATGTGCGTCATTTTTCGAGAGAATTTTCGGAACTTTCTGCACGTATTTTTGCTGCGAATGGAATAAAAGTGTATCTATTTGAAGACATACGTCCTACCCCTGTTCTTTCATATGCTGTGCGGGAATTAAACACGATTTCAGGTGTTATGGTGACAGCAAGCCATAATCCTAGAGAATACAACGGGTACAAAGTGTATTGGGAAGAAGGATCTCAAATTTTAGATGACGTTGCAGACAAAGTATTGATGAATATTGAAAAAATAAAAGATTTTTCAGAGATCAAAAAAATAGAACTGCAAGAAGGAATAGACAATGGTCTTATCAAAATGATCGGCGAGGAAATTGACAGTTCTTATTTGGAAAAAGTATTGTCAATGACAATAAATGACGATATTGATAAAAATATTTCTATTGTGTACACACCATTAAACGGTACGGGAAATGTTTTAGTTCAAGAAATTCTGAAGCGAAGAGGCTTTAATAATGTCCATATAGTAGAGGAACAGGAAGAACCGGATGGAGATTTTACTACAGTAGGCTATCCAAATCCAGAAGATCCCAAGGCATTTGCTTATGCGGAAAAACTGGGAAAAGCAAAGGATGCCGAGCTTCTCATAGCAACAGATCCGGACGCAGACCGTACGGCTATTGAAGTGCGGAATGAGGAGGGAGAATATGTGTTTTTAAATGGAAACAAAATCGGAGCTTTATTGGTTCACTATATTCTTTCTGAACGCAGCAGAAAAGGAACTCTTCCTGAAAATGGAGTTGTGGTTAAATCCCTTGTTACAGGTGATCTTTCTACTAAAATTGCAGAGAAATACGGTGTAGAAATGATTGAAACCTTAACCGGTTTCAAAAATGTCTGCGGAAAAGCCAATGAGTATGATATCACAGGAGAAAAGACGTTTATCTTCGGCTATGAAGAAAGTATCGGATATAACTACGGTACATTCGTCAGAGACAAAGATGCAGTCAATTCTACAATGATGATCGCAGAGATGGCAGGATTCTATAAAAAACAGGGTAAATCTCTGCTCGATGTATTAGAAGAGCTTTTTGAAGAGTTTGGATATTATAATGAAACATTAATTTCTGTTGTATACGAAGGTGTTGACGGACAAGAAAAAATTGGACGTATTATGGAAGAATTCAGAAAAGAAGGTATTGCGAAAATAGGCGAGATGAATTTAACAGATACTGTAGACTACAATGAAGATGAGACAGGTCTTCCGGCTTCCAATGTATTGAAATATTATTATGATAATGGTTCTTGGTTTGCCCTTAGACCTTCAGGGACGGAGCCGAAAATTAAACTTTATATTTATTCTGTAGGAGAAACCTTAGAGGACTCTGAAAAAATATTAAAACAAATAGAAAAAGTAGCGAAAGAAAAAATGGACTCTGTAGAATAATAGCAAGGTTATCTTAATATATTTTATATATTAAGATAACCTGTTTTTAACTTCTTGTTAAAGATCTGTTATAATGATTAGAGTCTAAAAATTGCATATAAAAGGAGCGGATTGGATGAAAACATTAGAAGAAAAAATACTTCGTGACGGAACGGTACTACCTGGCAATATTTTAAAAGTAGATAATTTTGTGAACCACATGATTGAACCGAAATTGTTTATGGAAATGGCAGACGAATTTTATGAAAAATTCAAGGATGAAGGAATTACAAAAATATTAACTATTGAGGTTTCCGGTATCGGGGTTGCTTTTGCCTGCGGATTAAAATTTGATTGTCCGATTTTATTTGCGAAAAAAACAGATTCTAAAACATTAGTAGACGACTGCTATACTTCTCATGTCTACAGCTACACAAAAGACAGGACCTATGAGATAAGAGTTGCAAAGAAATTTTTGCAGGAAGGTGAAAATGTATTAATAATCGATGATTTTTTAGCTAACGGAAAGGCGTTGGAAGGATTGATCGATTTATGCGAACAGGCAAAGGTCAACATAAAAGGGATTGGAATAGTTATCGAAAAAGCTTTCCAAGAAGGAGGCAAAAATATCCGCTCTGAAGGATACGACCTGCTATCGCTAGCTCGCATTAAAGAGTTTAAAGATGGACAAGTAATCTTTTGCGAAGAGGAATAAATATCAACAATAATATAAAGATAATTCTTTTCATCTAATTTCAATACAAAAAAGAGCCGGATTGTGTTAAGATTAATAAAGTATTAACCTTAATTACAAAAAAAAGACTCGATTGAAAGTGGTGATGAAATGGGTACAATTTTAGATTTTCTGGAAGCCTTTTTTTCTATACAGATAACGGCTAATCTTACATTATATGGCCTGTTGGCTATGTTTTTTAGATATATATTTGTAATAATCATATACTATTTCATTTTTAATATTATAAAAATGATTTACCTGGATATTAGAGGGACAAGTGATATGAATTATGTAGCAGATACCTATCTAAAGCTGATTAATCGAAAAGAAAGGCTTCCTTTTAAAATTCAGGAACATTATTATATCGGAGATAATACGTATATCGGTCGTGATGACAGCAATGATGTTGTTTTAAAAGACCGTTTTATTTCGAAGAAACATGCACGTATTATCAAAGATCAAGGAATTTATTTTATCGAAGACTTGAATTCTGCAAACGGAATCTATTTAAACGGTGAAAGAATTAATGAAGCAATTGAATTGAAAGATAAGGATTTAATCGATATCGGACAGGTTGAGTTCTTATTTGTGAATGGAGATGACAGCAATGAAAAATAATCAGGATATGGTTATAAAAGAAGCGAAAACTCCATTTTTTCAAAAGCTGAAAAAGTTTAAGCCTTTTTCTTTTCAGTCAAAACTTCTAAACACTAGAAAACAAATTTTATTGTTTCAAATAATCAGTTTATTCTTAGTTCTAGTATCCAACGAAGACGGTATTTTACTTCGAGATCTGCTGATATTAACAGGTTTTGTCATAGCTTCATCCTTGACGAATACTTTTATAGGGAAAGTGACCAAAGGTGATGTTTATATACTTCAAGTGGCCACTTTTTTATTCAGTATAGGGGTAGCGGTGATCTATCGTTTAGATAATGAACTGGGTATTAAGCAGATTTTTTGGTATTTTTTAGGTTTGGTAGTTTTTTATGCGGTGTATTTTATAATGAAGTCCTTCAAAGGGTGGAAAAACCTGACATGGCTTTATTTAATAGGGTGTTTTGGCTTGTTCTCGTTAACCCTTCTTTTTGGAACGAGAACGGGGGGAGCGATCAACTGGATTAGAATCGGCGGATTTAATTTTCAGCCTTCAGAAATCACAAAGCTGCTGTTTGTTTTTTTACTGCCTTCTTTCTATCTAAATCCTAAATTCTTGAAGAATTTTAAATACAGACCCTATTTTATGATGGCTGTAGTATACATCTTTATAGCATTGTTTTTCGTTCAAAGAGACCTTGGAACGGCTGTAATATTTTATGGTTTGTTTTTGTTAAGCCAGTTTGTATACGGGGAAGATAAAAGACTTATGCTGCTAAATATAATACTCGCAGCAGGGGGATTTGTGTTGGCCTATTTTCTATTCAACCATATCCGTGTTCGTGTATTGACATGGCTTGATCCTTGGACTTATATAGAAGGAATGGGATATCAAATCACACAGGCTCTCTTTGCTATTGCTTCAGGAGGGTTCTTTGGAACAGGAATCCGGATGGGACAGCCGAATCTGATCCCGGTAGTAGAATCGGATTTTATTTTTGCAGCGATTACTGAAGAAATGGGAATATTTACTGGAATGGGAGTGATTATGCTCTTTTTGATCCTTGTGTATAGAGGGTTTAAAATCTCTTTAGAACAGACAGATCTGTTTTTCAAGTTCGTAGCTATGGGTGTAACGATGCTTTTTGCGATTCAGGCGATTATAATGTTTGGCGGTGTTTTAAAGCTGCTTCCACTAACGGGAGTTACAATACCTTTTGTCAGCTATGGAGGAAGTTCTATTTTATCCAGCTTTTTATCTTTAGGAGTTCTTCAGTTCTGTTCTTCCGACACCAGGACGAAAAGCGAGGTGGAAAATGGAGAAATTTAATAAGAAAATCATATTAATCCTTTCCTTGTTTGTAGTTGTATTTGTTGCTTTTGTCTTATATATGACCTATTTTCAGATCGTAAGGGCAGAAGATGTGGCAAGGCACGAGTACAACAAAAGGCTATGGGTGGATGAGAATAAGATTGAACGAGGGGCGATTTATGATCGAAATGGAAATCTTCTAGCAGAGACTAAAAAAGACTCAGCAGGAAATAATTACCGTCATTATCCAAAGGGGATCGCTTTTTCCAATATTATCGGGTATAATTCTACCCAATACGGGAAAAATGGACTAGAAAAAACTTTTAACAATACGCTGCTTAATATCAGCAAAGATACCCCTTTGTCAGAACTTAGAAATATGGTTCAGTCTACGGATAAAGGAAACAGTTTAGGACTTACGATCAATTCCAACGTTCAGGAAAAAGCATACAGTCTTTTAGAAGGGCGTAAAGGTTCGATTGTAGTTATGAATCCTGAGACAGGAGAGATCTATGCTATGAGCAGCCGGCCTGGGTTTGACCCGAATACACTTGAAGAGGACTGGGAACATTTAATCAACAATGAAGATTCCCCTCTTCTAAATAGAGGGACTCAAGGCAGATATACTCCTGGTTCTGTATTTAAAGTGGTTTCAGGTACCGGCATCTTAGAAAACAAGGATAGTATTGATCTGACAATGAAGGACGAAGGGACCATAACAATAGACGGTTATGTCATCGCGAATTTTAATAAAGAAGTAAATGGAAATACAAACTTAAGAAGAGCTCTTCAGAAATCGTCAAATGTATATTTTGCTCAAAAAGGTGTTGAAGTAGGGGCAGAAAAGATGGCTGACGTAACAAAGAGAAACTATATAGGGGAGAAGATACCTTTTGATCTCCCTCAAGAAGCGTCGGTGAATCCTTTTACTCCTAGTATGTCAAAAGCTGATTTGGCAGCGGCATCTTTTGGTCAGGGTAAAACTCAAGTAACGCCATTAAATATGACTTTGGTGATGTCGGCGATAGCCAATGAAGGTAAGATGATGAAGCCTTACGTTGTAGGAGAAGTTGTTTCACCAGACGGGGAAACCAAAAAGAATGTTGAACCCCAAGTTCTTTCGGAAGTAATGTCGGAAGATATTGCCAACGAACTCTTAGGCGATTTGCGAGCAGTAGTACAAGCGGGATCTGAGGCAGCCTTAAGCAATGTTGCTGTAGCAGGAAAATCAGGAACCGCAGAAATCAAAAACAAAGCTTCTACGAATTCATGGTTTATTGCAACCGCACCAGCTAACGATCCAAAATTTGCTGTTGCAGTTGTACTGGAAGATGATGGAAGCTATGGAGGCACAACGGCAGCTCCTATAGCAAGAGAAATTTTACAGTCAGCGCTAAATAATATCGATTAAAAAAAGACCTCGGTTTTCCTACCGAGGTCTTTTTATCATTATAGAAATTTATCTTTAATATTCATCCAGTACCAGTTTTTATCGAAAACAATTTTGTTGATATATGTATCAGAGGCTCTAAACTCTAAATAATCGATATTGTCATAGACAACTGAAACACCGTCGATTAAAAGGTCGATCTTTGAATTTCGTTCTTCGCGTCCCCGTTTAAAACGAAGCGCCGCATCTGAAGGAAGGACGATAGAGTTCAAAAGAGAGCGGTAGGCCTTGGAGTTTAAGGGAGCCAAGGGGGTCAGCTGAAAACCTTTCAATGATTGATAGAGAATGCTTCCTCCCGCGGAAAAATTGTAGGCCGTCGAACCGGATGGGGTGGAGATCAAGAGTGCATCTCCGGCAAAACTTTGAAGGTGGTTTCCGTCAATATAGACTTCTAAATGGATGATGCTGTTGTCGGTCGTTTTAACAGCAAATTCATTTAACGCCCGGTGGCTCACTGGTTCCTTGCCGTCTGTAAAATAAAGACAGCATTCTACTAAATCCAATTGTTCTATATCATAATTGTAATGGATGAAGTTTTGGATAAAGGTGTCAATATTAGGGATGAGTATTTCTTGATAAAATCCTAAGTGGCCAGTATTGATTCCAACAAAGGGAATGGGGGAGTATCTCGATTTATGTACGGCTCTCAAAAAAGCACCATCACCGCCGATACATAGGTTCAGTTCTGCTTTGGGATTATGTTCTAAAGAGATCTCAAATCCTTCTTCAGAAAATTTTTTCTGGATAATTTTTGAGATTATTTTTGATTTTTCATTATTATTTTGATAGAGATTAATTATCGATTTTTGATCGTCCACGGTTTTTTCTCCTTTTTAATATAAAATATTATATCATATAAGCTCATGATCTTTGTGAAAATAAGCGGAAAGATATCGTATATAAAGATTGCTTGATTTTTGTGTTAAAATTCTATATACTAAGAGTATCCTCAGTAGGATAAAGTTGGCCCGAACAATTATACCTACGCATCTTATAAGGGATGACGGATGTCCGATTTTGGATGGCAGGCCCTCTTTGAAGGGACGTCAAAAGAATGAGGCAGTCAACCCACCTTCACATACAGAAGGTCATTAATTCATTAAGGTCAACATACTGGGGGCTACTTAGACAGTCTAAAGACTGTCTTTTTTTTTATGCAAATTTGTTTATTAAATAGTTCAACGGGTAAATAATAATTATCATAGATATCACAAGGAGGATTTATAATGAGTATACAAGATTATTTATTAGAAAAGAAAAGAGAACAAGAAAGAAAGATCCGTTGGGAAATTGCTAAGAAGAAAACGGAAGGAACTAGAAAAGTTGCTTTAGGAGCAATACTTGGAACTGCAGCCGGTATGATCGCAGGGGTATTATTAGCACCTAAATCTGGAGAAGAAACAAGAAAAGATATTCGCAATGCAGCAGAAGATGCAACAAAAAACATGAAGGCGAATGTGAACGATACTATCGATACGATCAAGTATAAGACTGACGAATTAGGATATGATATTAAAGATAAATATCATAATTTCCAAGATCGTAATATGACCCGCATTAAAAAACTAGGGGATAATGACGACGAAGACTATGATGTTGAAGAAGAAGAGATTACTTACAACGAAGACGGAACAATCTGCTTAGACGGCAATAGAGCGCAGTCTTATGTACCAGACGAGTCTTTTGAAACAGTAGGCGATTCAGCAGCTTGTTTAGACGAAGTCGAAGCAAAAGCCAAAGCAAATATTAAGAGCGTTGAAAAAGATGTTTTAAAAGAGCAGAAAAAAGATCTTATCACTATACATGAAGATGACGGAGTATGCCTTGATGGAAACAAACCGCAGTCTTATGTGCCTGATGAAACCTTCGAAGCAAAAGGCGATTCAGCAGCTTGTTTAGATGATGTTGAGAAAAAAGCTCAAGAGAACATGAAAAAAGTTGGAGCAGAACCAAATAAAAACGTAAATACTCCTGGCTCTAATAATAAAGATAAAGACAATGATAAAATTTATAAAGCTCATGGAGAACCGCCTCTAACAGAAGCTTCAAGTACTGACACAGTTGACGAATCTTTTGAAGCCAAAGGAGATTCAGCGGCTTGTTTAGATGACGTTGAGAAAAAAGCGAAAGAAAATATGAAGGCAGTAGAAAAAGAGACTAAAAAGAATAAGAAATAGGAGGAAATCTCATGTTAATTTCAGTAATTGATTTTTTCCGAATCTTAATGTATCTTTGCCTATCTGGATTTTTAATCGCTTTGATCATCTTTATGGTAAAGCTTATAGGCATTGTAAAAAATGTTAATGAAATCGTAAAAGACAATAAGGTCAATATTGATTCCACATTAAACGAAATGCCGAGTATTATGAGCAATGTAGAAGGCATTTCAAACAAAACAGATATTATGCTAAATGATATCAGTCCAGATGTGACAGATATTACTGCAAGTGTTAATCGATCTGTACAAGTTGTTGAACATACTATAGAGGACGTATCTCAAACAGTAGATTTTGTATCGGACACTGTTTCTGATACTACATCGACATTTAGATATGGAAATGGAACTACCTCTTCTACACCTAGCGATATGGTGACAAATATTTTAGAAGTCATTACAATAATAAAAAGTTTGTTTTAAAAAAGAGCTTCGGCTCTTTTTTTTTGTTTGGAAATGATAATAATTTCTTAAATGGGGTATTATTTTATACACTTTGAATAATCATAAAATAGAACGGATAAGAAATATTCTAATTATCGAATATAGAAAAAAATAGAAACCTATTATTTGGAGGAAAGAAAATGAAAAGTATATTAAAAAGATTTTTAGTTCTATTATTTATGGCTGCACTATTTCCAACGGGAAAAACAGAAGCCAAATCTTACGAAATCAAAAGGATTTCGGGGGATAACCGGTATGAAACTGCTGTAGAAATTTCGAAAGCATCTTTTAAATCATCACAGACGGCAGTACTTGCATTTGGAGGGAATTATCCGAATGCCCTTGTCGGAGGTACATTAGCAACTCAGATAAAGGCGCCGCTGCTCTTGACGGGGTCGGAAGAACTTCCGAGTGTAGTAAAAGAGGAGCTGAAAAGGTTGAATGTAGAAAAGATCTATATTCTTGGCGGAACAGGAGTTGTCAGCGAAAGGTTAGAGGAAAGTATTAGAAAAGACTATACTGTCTATCGTTTGGGTGGAAGAAATCGATATTTTACTGCAAGAGATATTAACTTTGAAAGACAAAGATTAGCAAATGTTGTTCAGGAAATAGGGGACTGGAGAATGTATTCAGTGGTGAGCAATAACAATTTCCCCGACGCTTTGACAGCATCTCCATTAGTAGGGCAGCTTCCTATCCATAGAGAGGCAATCCATACTATGAACATGACAGGCGGATTTTTAATGATGCCCCGATGGAAGAATACTATTGATTACGGTTTTTATACTATGGGAGGATTTAATGCTGTTCCTTACGATCCTGTAGAAGATGTAGGAGCATTCTTTGGAGAAAGAATAATGGGCAGCAACAGATACGCAACTGCTGCAGCAGTTGCAGAGCTGTATCCAAAGAGATTGCAGAAAAAAATAGATACTGTGGTTTTGGCAGATGGATTAAATTATCCAGATGCTTTATCGTCAGCACCTTTTGTCGGACAGCAAAACGCAGTGTTGTTGTTAACGGATCCGAATAAACTTCCGAAGGAAACAAAAGAATATATCAAAAATCATAATATTCAGAAAATAGAGATTTTAGGCGGTGAAAAAGCAGTAGCCGACCAAATAGTTGAAGAGATCAACGGGATAACTAAATAAATAAAAAAATCCCTTAGCTCTTTAAAATTATTTAAGGATACAGGCTAAGGGGTTTTTTATATTCAATTATACATTAAATCTAAAGTGAACAATATCTCCATCCTGCATAATATAGTCTTTACCTTCCAAACGGACAAGACCTTTTTCTTTTGCAGCATTCATACTTTTTAACTCGACTAAATCGTCGTAGCTTACGATTTCTGCCCGGATAAATCCTCGAGAAATATCCGTGTGGATTTTGGCAGCAGCATCGATTGCTTTTGTACCTATTTGAATGGTCCAAGCTCGAGATTCGTCCTCTCCTGTAGTTAAGAAACTCATTAAGCCTAAGAGAGAATAGCTTGATTTGATAAGTTTATTTGTGCCGGATTCTTCCATTCCCAAAGCTTCTAGGAACTCTTGGATTTCTTCTTCGCTGTCAAGCTCTGCGATTTCAGCTTCGATATTGGCACTTATGACAACAACTTCCGCATCTTCTTCTTTGGCAAAAGCTTTTACCTTTTGTACCATTTCGTTTTCAGCCCCGTCATTTGCCATGTCTTCTTCAGGGACATTTGTAACATAGATAATCGGCTTATCGCTTAAAAGATTAAACCCTCGAAGGAGTTTGTTCTCTTCTTCGGTAAAATCAAGCACTCGAATGGATTTTCCTTCTTCCAATACGGTGATAATTTTTTCCAATAATTCGACTTCTTCTTTTAGATCTTTGTTTCCTTTAAGAGACCGCTTTGATTTTTCCAGTCTTCTTTCTACTAACTCCATATCGGAGAAGATCAGTTCCAGATTGATCGTTTCAATATCACGCAAAGGATCGATACTTCCGTCGACATGGACGATATTCTCATCATCGAAACATCTTAAAACTTGGACAATAGCGTCGGATTCTCGGATGTTTTCCAAGAATTTGTTGCCTAAACCTTCGCCTTTGCTGGCACCTCTTACAAGACCTGCAATATCATAAAATTCTATTGTTGCCGGCACCTTCTTCTTAGAATGAAACATCTCTGCCAGTACATCTAACCGCTCATCCGGTACCTGAACAAGACCGATGTTTGGATCGATGGTACAGAATGGATAATTCGCAGATTCTGCTCCGGCTTTTGTTATTGCATTAAAAAGTGTACTTTTGCCTACATTTGGCAAACCCACTATACCTAATTTCATATTATTCACTCACTTTCTTCGTTCTACGCTATTTTTAATAATATCATAGAGATATATCAAAGTAAATAAAGACAGCCCTTCCACTAGAGGAAGGGCTTGACAGGTGCTGCTTTATTTATTCTACAGTGACGGATTTTGCCAGGTTTCTCGGTTTATCTACATCATTTCCTCTTAAGAGAGAAGAATAATAGGCGATAAGCTGAGTGGGAACAACAGATAAGAATGGTGCTAATAGATCAATGGTTTCCGGTATTACAATAATTTCATCGGCGAAATCATCCTGAGGAAGTCCTTTCATCGTAATCCCTATCACATAGGCGCCTCGAGTTCGTACTTCTTTGATATTTGAAATCATTTTATCATAGACTGCATGCTGAGTAGCTAAAGCAATCACAGGAGTGTCTTTCTCGATAAGGGCAATCGTTCCATGTTTTAATTCTCCAGCTGCAAAACTTTCCGCGTGTATATAAGATATTTCCTTAAGCTTTAAAGCTCCTTCCATAGAGGTATAGGCATCTAGTCCTCTTCCAAGATAAAAAGAGGAATGGGACTCGATTAAAGATTTGCAATAGTCTGGATATAAGTTTGCTGTTTCAAGTATTTCTTCGATTTTTCCGGGAAGCTCTTCGATATGTTGAAGGATATTTCTATATTCTTCCTCGCTGATATTTTCTGTGACAGATCCTATAGCAAGGCCTATCATATAAATGGAGATCAGCTGAGTCATATACGCTTTGGTAGAAGCTACTGCTATCTCCGGGCCGGCCCAAGTGTACAGAACTTGATCTGCTTCGCGAGCGATAGAAGATCCGATTACATTTGTGATTGCCAAAACTTTGGAACCGGCTGCCTTTGCCTTTCTTAGAGCTGCGAGGGTATCGGCAGTTTCTCCAGACTGGCTGATGATAATAACAAAAGATTTTTCGTCAAGATATCTTTCCATATATCGAAATTCAGAAGCGATATCTGGAATTACAGGGATATGCAGAGCTTTTTCGAGGAGTGGTTTCCCTACAAGCCCTGCATGATAAGCTGTACCGCAGGCTACGATATAGACTTTGTTAAGAGATTCCAAATATTCTTTCGTCAACTCTATATTTTCCAATTCGAATAGTCCGTTTTTTAATCTTCTATGATAGGTTTCATAAAGAGCCTTCGGCTGCTCGAAGATTTCTTTGAGCATAAAATGATCGAAACCGTCTTTCTGGGCATCTTCTATCGTCCAGTCGATCTCAACAGTTTCTCTAACAATCGGATTCAAGTCCTTATCATAGATATGAACTGCGTCCATCGTCAGTTCGATTAAATCGCCGTCTTCCGGATAGATAATGTCTCTTGTATGTTCTATAATAGCGGAAGCATCAGAAGCTAAAAAGTATTCTTTATCTCCAGCTCCGATTAATAGAGGGCTTTCTTTTTTTGTTGCAATGATTTTGTTTTCGTTTTTATGAATAATTCCAAGGGAGAAGGAACCTTCCAAAAGGGGAAGAATATCGCGAACTGTTTCCAGCAGATTACCATTATAATGTTTGCTGAGCAGCTTAGGGATTACTTCTGTATCCGTTTCCGAGTAAAATGTTTCACCCTCTTCAATTAATTTTTCTTTTAAGGAAAGATAATTTTCGATAATACCATTATGGACACAGTAGATGCTTTCCGATTCATCTCTATGAGGATGGCTGTTTTCTTTTGAAGGTTCGCCATGAGTTGCCCATCGAGTATGCCCGATCCCGATATTGCCTAGGGGTATTTCCTTTTCAACTTCTTTTCTGAGATTTTCTAATCGTCCAGTTTCTTTCACGCAGCGGATTTCATGGTTGTTCATTATAGCTGCACCGGCAGAATCATAACCTCTGTATTCTAATTTTTCTAAACCGTCTAATACTATATCGATCGCTTTTTTTTCGCCGATATATCCGACAATACCGCACATATAATCACTCCTTTCAGAAATTACTGTAATAATATACCACAATCAGGGAACTCTGAGTAGATTTTTTTATGCTATAATAAATTTTAATAGTGCATATATAAGGAGAGAGAATATTGAATGATTTTTTAAAGGATTTAAGGCAAAAAATGAAGGGCAGAACGATGGAAGCATATATCATCCCATCTTCAGATCCTCATAATTCTGAATATCTATCTGATTATTATAAATCTGTAGAATTTATCTCCCGCTTTACAGGTTCCCAAGGAACTGTTGTTGTGACTCAGGACAAAGCTGGTTTATGGACAGACGGAAGATATTTTATACAGGCGCAAAAGGAACTTAGAGGTACAGGAATTGACTTATATCGAATGGGGACAGAGGATCCGTCAATAATCGATTTCCTCAAGGAAGAGGTATCTGATTTCGGTAAAATCGGAATTCAGGGAGAGACTTGTTCTTATAAATATTATATGGAATTAAAAAAAGGGATCGGCACTCGTGTTCTTATTACGAATGTAGATTTTATAGATGAAATTTGGAAATTTAGACCTGCCAAACCGAAAAAAGAAATAAGAATATTATCGGAAGATGTGACAGGAAAATCAGCGGCGGATAAAATTCTCCAATTGCAGAAGTATATGCAGAATTCTGGAATAGACTATTATTTCATAGGCTCATTGGATGATATCTGTTATTTGTTTAATATTCGAGGCGGAGATATCGACTACAATCCTGTTGTACTGTCTTATAGTTTGATTACACAAAATTCTTCGGCTATTTATATAGATGAAGAGAAATGTTCAGATGAAGTATTGGATTATTTTAGTTCGCAAGGTGTTAAAGTTCGAAAATATGACGGTATCTATATTGATTTAAAAGAAATACCTGGAAAGAGCACGTTATCATTCGATCCACAAAAAACAAATATGGATATATACGACAGTGTAAATCACAATGTACGATTTATAAAAGAAACAAATATCACGACGTTTATGAAAGCTATAAAAAACGATACAGAAATAAAAAATATGAAAAATGCTTTTATAAAAGATGGTATCGCACTCGTAAAATATCTTCATTGGCTGGAAACAGGTGTTCCAACGGGAAATGTTACAGAAGCAAGCGGTGCAAGCCGCCTGGAATCTTTTCGAAAAGAGCAGGGAGGTTATATCGAACCGAGTTTTAAAACTATTTCTGCCTATGGCGAAAATGCAGCACTTCCACATTATACGCCTGTTCCAGGACGTGTTTCCGATTTAAAGGAACAAGGGTTTTATCTTGTAGACAGCGGAGGGCAATATTCTAACGGGACTACGGATATTACTAGGACGATCGCTTTAGGCAGTCTGACCGAAGAAGAAAAAAGAGACTATACCCTTGTATTAAAGGCTCATATAGCTTTAATGAAAGCGAAATTTAAAGAAGGCACAAAAGGTGCGGCTTTGGATGCAATAGCAAGAAACCCTCTATGGAAAGAGGGGGTGGATTTTAATCATGGAACAGGCCACGGGGTAGGGTTTATGCTCTCCTGTCATGAGGGACCGCAGAGTATCAGCCCGAGAAATACAGAGATCGAAATCGAAAAGAAAATGATCACCTCCAACGAACCTGGTATTTATAGAGAAGGAAAACACGGGATTCGTATTGAAAATATTATGCTGTGTGTTGAGAGCGAAGAAACAGAATTTGGAAGATTTTTAGAGTTCGAATGTATTTCGTTCTGCCCCATTGATACAAAGCCGATTATAAAAGAGATGTTGACGAAAGAAGAAATAGCGTGGATTAATCAGTATCATAAAGACTGTTTTGAAAAATTAGCTCAAGGTCTTAACGGAGCTGAGGCAGAATTTTTAAAAGAGGTGACAAAGAGTATATAGATGTTTAATATAGAAGAAGAATTAAAGAAAATCCCCCAAAAACCGGGAGTCTATCTTATGTTTAACAAGGATGACAAAATCATCTATGTGGGAAAAGCTATAAATCTTAGAAGAAGAGTTCATCAATATTTTGATAAAAGTCGAAACCGATCGCCAAAAGTAAAGGCGATGGTTGAGCATATAGAATATTTTGAATACATTATTGTAGACAATGAAGTAGAATCTCTTGTACTAGAATCTAATTTAATTAAGGAAAACAGACCTCATTATAACATTCTTTTAAGAGACGACAAACAATATCCGTATATTAAGATAACAAATGAAAGTTTTCCGAGGGTTTTAAAAGTACGCAGTGTTGGAAAAGATAATGGGAAGTATTTCGGACCGTATCCGAATGCTTATGCGGTGAATGATATTATCGATCTTTTTCATGAGATGTATAAGATAAGAGACTGTAATCTGAATTTTGACAAAGGCCAATATTTGAAAAGACCCTGCTTAAATTATTTTATAGAACGCTGCGACGGGCCTTGTGTAGGAAAAGCGGATAAAGAAAAATATCAAGAGCAGATTAACGAAGTCGAAGAGTTTTTGAAAGGCAAAGAGCAGAAAGTTATCAAAGAACTGGAAGCTAAAATGATGGATGAAAGCCGTAAACTAAATTTCGAATCGGCTGCAAAATATAGAGACCGGATCAACAATATCAGTATCATTTTAGAGAAACAGAAAGTTTCCAATGTAGAGGCTTTAGATATGGATATGATTTCTTTAGCAAGGGATGAAGGGATCATCTGCGCTCAAGTCTTCTTTATGAGAAATGGTAAAATTATTGACCGGGAACATTTCTTTTTAGAAGATGATTTCAATGAAAAGAATGAAGAAATCATGAGTTCCTTTATGAAGCAGTTTTATGTAGACCTTACCTACATTCCTAAAACGATACTAGTGGATATTCTTCCAAATGAAGCAGAAGGTCTGGGAGCCCTTCTTTCTGAAAAGCGGGGCAATAAAGTGGAAATAAGAAATCCTCAAAGAGGAGACAAAGTGGACTTGATGGAGATGGTCCGAAAAAATGCGAAGGAAATGCTTGAAAAATATATTGCACGTCATTTCAAAAGGGAAAGAAATATTCAGTCGGCAATATTAGATCTGCAAGAGTTAACAGGCATTCCTAACATCGATCGAATCGAGTGTTATGATATTTCCAACACTTCCGGGGTACAGTCGGTAGGGTCGATGATTGTTTTTACAAAAGGCAAAAAAGATCCGAAAGAATATCGGAAATTTAAAATAAAAACAGTAGAAGGACCGGATGATTATGCTTCCCACCGGGAAGTCTTAACAAGAAGACTTAAAAGAGGTCTTGTGGAAGAAAAGAAAGGAAATACAGCAACAGGATTTGGCAAAATGCCGGATATTATTCTTATGGATGGAGGAAAAGGACAGGTAAATATTGCCGAATCCGTTCTACAGGAATTGGGAATCAGAATACCTGTGTTGGGGCTTGTAAAAGATCAAGACCATAAAACAAGAGGGATCATCTATAGAAATAGAGAATATCCTTTAAAAGTAACAACAGCCATTTATCGGCTTCTCTATCAGATTCAAGAAGAAGCTCATCGTTTTGCGATCAACTATCATAGAAAGCTAAGAGAAAAAGCTCTTCAGGCTTCCGAACTCGATTCAATTGCAGGAATTGGTCCAGCGAGAAAAAAAGAACTGCTGAAATATTTTAAATCCATTGCAAAAATCCGCAAAGCAACGGTGGAGGAATTAAAGGAAGTGCCGAAAATTAATCAGCAGGCGGCTGAAAATATTTATAATTATTTTAAGGAGCAAGCCTAAATGAAAGGTATAAAATTAAGCAAATTAACTGAAAAATTAAATCTAGAGGTTGTAGAAAAAAGCACTAACTATGATGAAACCTTTATAACAAATCCAGAAATAAACCGGCCGGGCCTTCAGCTGGCTGGTTTTATGGAAGAATTTCCTTATCAAAGTCTTCAAATTATGGGGAAAGCTGAGGTTGCCTATTTTGAATCCCTTGATGATGGTCTGCGTTATGAAAGGATGAGGGGGATTTTTTCCTATGATATACCCTGTATGATTTTTTCTCAAAATGCAGAAATTCCTCAAGATATTGTAGATTTAGCTGATTATTATAATAAAAATCTTCTTCGCTCCGATAAATCTACAACAAGATTAATTTCTAAACTCGATGATCAATTTGAATACGTTTTCAGCGAAGAGACCACTATGCATGCATGTCTTTTGGAAATCTACGGTATGGGGGTTTTGATTACTGGAAAAAGTTCTGTAGGAAAGTCGGAAACGGCCCTTGATCTTGTGATAAGGGGTCATACCTTAGTAGCAGATGATGTTGTTGATATTGTACGCTTAGATGATGGTTTAAAAGCACAATGTCCTAAGAATATCCGTCACTTTTTGGAGATTCGCGGATTGGGAATTTTAGACATCCAGAGGCTCTATGGAGTGGGAAGTGTCAAAACAAACACTTATATCGATCTTGTCATCCATTTGGAGAAGTGGGATGAAGGGAAAGAATACGATCGGATAGGACTAGACGAGTTCACGACAGAAATTTTAGGGGAAAAGGTTACTTTATTAACGATACCTGTGAAGCCTGGAAGAAATATCGCTATGATTGTTGAAGTTGCAGTTAGAAATGTACGCCAGAAAGCCTATGGTTACAACGCTGCGATCGAATTGAACAATCGGATTTTTCATGAAAGCAATTAACTTGTCTGTCATTTGACATAATCAAAAAATTTAGTATATAATTGCACATAGGAGATTGTAATCCAATAAGTAAAACTCAAATATATTAACTAACAGGGGGTATTTTATGGCTCGAAAAATGAAGACCATGGACGGAAATACCGCTGCTGGACATGTGGCATATGCCTTTTCCGATGTAGCAGCAATCTATCCAATTACACCATCATCACCAATGGCAGAAGTTGTGGATGAATGGTCGGCAAATGGACTTAAAAATATTTTTGGACAAGAAGTTCTTGTATCCGAAATGCAATCAGAAGCAGGTGCGGCTGGTGCAGTACACGGTTCGCTTGCAGCAGGAGCACTAACAACAACATTTACAGCATCTCAAGGTTTGCTTTTAATGATACCGAATATGTACAAGATAGCTGGGGAACAACTTCCCGGTGTTTTTCACGTGGCAGCAAGAGCATTAGCTACGCACGCATTAAGTATCTTCGGCGATCATCAAGATGTTATGGCAGCTAGACAAACTGGTTTTGCACTTCTTGCATCAGGATCTGTTCAAGAAGTAATGGACTTGGGAAGTATCGCTCATTTAGCTTCTATCGAAGGTAAAGTGCCATTTCTTCATTTCTTTGATGGATTTAGAACCTCTCACGAAGTTCAAAAGATTGAAGTTATGGATTATGAAGAATTATCTAAACTTATTAACTTAGATGCAGTTCGCGAATTTAGAGAAAATGCATTAACACCAGAGCATCCAAAAACTATGGGTACAGCCCAAAACCCTGATATATACTTCCAAGGAATGGAAGCATCTAATAAATATTACGAAGACATCGTTGGTATTACTGAAAAATATTTCGGAAAAATCAATGAAATCACTGGTAAAGAATACGGGCTTTTCAACTATTATGGAGCAGAAGATGCTGAGAACATTATTATAGCTATGGGTTCTGTAACAGATACGATTGAAGAAACTGTAGACTATTTAAATGCAAAAGGCGATAAAGTAGGACTTGTTAAAGTTCATCTATACAGACCTTTTTCAAGAGAGCATTTCTTAAAAGTAGTACCTAAAACTGTTAAAAAGATTGCTGTTTTAGATCGTACTAAAGAAAAAGGCGCTCTAGGAAATCCTCTATACTTAGATATCAAATCAGTATATTACAACGAAGAAGTTCAACCGGTTATCGTTGGCGGAATCTATGGATTAGGATCTAAAGATACAACACCTAGCCATATCAATACTGTTTATGAACTACTTAAAGAAGAACAACCAAGAGATAATTTCACTATCGGAATTGTTGATGATGTAACTCATCGTTCACTAGAAGTAAAAGAGCATATCAACACTTCTCCTGAAGATACAATCCGCTGCAAGTTCTGGGGATTCGGATCTGATGGTACAGTTGGAGCGAATAAACAAGCGATTAAAATTATCGGTGACGGTACAGACATGTATGCTCAAGGATATTTCGAGTATGACTCTAAAAAATCAGGCGGGGTAACACAATCTCACTTAAGATTTGGTAACTCTCCTATCCGCTCAACTTATTTAATCGACATCGCAGATTTAATCTCTTGTTCTAAACAATCATATATCTACCAATATGATTTATTAAGAGGTCTTAAAAAAGGCGGAACATTCTTATTAAACTGTATTTGGGAAGAAAGTGAATTAGAAGAACATTTACCTGCTTCTATTAAGAAGTATATTGCAGAAAACGACATTAAATTCTACACAATCAACGCTTCTAAAATTGCCTCTGAAATCGGCCTTGGCGGAAGAACAAATATGATTATGCAGTCTGCGTTCTTTAAACTTTCAGGCGTTCTTCCAATCGAAGAAGCTGTGAAAGCATTAAAAGAATCTATCGTTAAAGCATACGGCAGAAAAGGCGATGAAGTTGTAAATATGAACTATCAAGCCGTAGATCGCGGAATTGAATCTCTTGTAGAAGTGACAGTTCCAGAGTCTTGGAAATCTGCTGAAGAGCAAGAAGAAGATCTATCTCACCTTCCAAAATTCATTCGTGAAATCGCTGGACCGATGAATGCTCAAGCGGGTAATGATTTGCCAGTGTCAGCATTCAAAGACCGTTCAAACGGAGAATTCCCAATGGGAACTGCAGCCTTTGAAAAACGCGGTATCGCACTTAATGTTCCAGAATGGCAAATGGATAAATGTATCCAATGTAACCAATGTGCGTATGTTTGTCCTCATGCAGTCATCAGACCATTTATGTTAAATGAAGAAGACCGAAACGGCGCACCTGAAAACTTTACTTCTAAAAAAGCAACAGGAAGAGGGTTGGACGACTACACATTCCGTATTCAAGTAAGTCCATTAGACTGTACAGGCTGCGGAAACTGTGCTGATGTATGTCCTGCAAAAGAAAAAGCTTTGATTATGAAGCCTTTCGAAGGACAATATCAAGAGCAGAAAGACAACTGGACTTATGCGGTAAACGAAGTTGGATATAAAGAAGATCTTATGAATGATCAAACTGTAAAAGGAAGCCAGTTCAAACAACCTCTATTAGAGTTCTCAGGAGCTTGTGCAGGTTGTGGAGAAACTCCTTATGCAAAACTTATCACTCAATTGTTCGGCGATAGAATGATGATTGCCAATGCAACAGGATGTACTTCTATCTGGGGAGCTTCTGCACCATCTACTCCTTACTGTACAAATCAAGAAGGCAAAGGACCATCATGGGCAAACTCTTTATTTGAAGACAATGCTGAATTTGGTTTTGGTATGCATTTAGCAGTAAAACAAATTAGAGATCAGCTTCGTGTCGATATGGAAAAATTCATCGCATTGGATGTAGATTCTCCATTGAAAGATGCATTCCAAGGATGGATTGACGGAATGGACGACGTGAAAAAATCAAAAGCTGCTGCTGGCGAAATGCTTCCACTTCTAGATCAAACTACAGGAAATGAAGAAGCAGATCATTTAATCAGAAAAATTGCAGAAAACAAAGACTACTTCATTAAGAGATCTATCTGGATCTTCGGTGGAGACGGCTGGGCATATGATATCGGATACGGCGGCTTAGACCATGTTTTAGCTTCTGGAGAAAATATCAATATTATGGTATACGATACAGAAGTATATTCTAATACCGGCGGTCAAGCATCTAAAGCGACTCCTACAGGAGCGGTAGCACAGTTTGCTGCATCTGGTAAGAGAATCCGCAAGAAAGAACTTGGTTTAATGCAATCTATGTATGGATATGTATACGTAGCGCAAATTGCTATGGGTGCAAATCAAAATCAAACAATTAAAGCATTAAAAGAAGCGGAAGAATATGATGGACCATCTCTAATCATCGCTTACTCTCCATGTGTCAACCACGGAATCAGAAGTGGTATGGGCAAAGCTCAAGCACAACAAAAGAGAGCCGTTGAAGCTGGATACTGGTCATTATACCGATTCGACCCAAGACTTAAAGCGGAAGGCAAGAATCCATTCCAATTAGATTCTAAAGAGCCTACTGCATCTTTCCAAGATTTCTTAAACTCTGAAGTGCGTTACACTTCACTTAAGAGATCATTCCCTGAAGAAGCAGAAGTATTATTTGCACAATCAGAAAAAGATGCTCGTGACGTATATGAAACATACAAAAGACTTGCTTCTGTAGATTTTAACAAAGAAGACAAGGAAGAAAAATAATTTTTCTATCATTAATGAAAGAACAAAAAACCAGAGTGAATTTACACTCTGGTTTTTTTTCTTTTAAGAGCTTTATCTATAAAAAGTAATCAAAAGTAAAAAACAAAAAAAGACCAGCCGCTCTGCTGGTCTTACATATGGTGCCGAAGGTGGGGATCGAACCCACACGGTGTTGCCACCACGGGATTTTGAGTCCCGCACGTCTACCAATTCCATCACTTCGGCTGACCTAAATATAATAACATAATTGAATAAAATATACAAGATAAATCTAGATAATAAATATAGATAAAAAAATTTGAAGAAGGATATACTTGTTGTACAATTATGATAGGATGATTTTAAAAGAATAAGGAGGGGCTGATTACGAAAACAAAACTTGTAGAAATCAAAGATCTTTCATCAGAAGAGGAAAGCATATTAGAAGCGGCCGAATATCTGAGAAAAGGGGAGCTGGTAGCTTTTCCGACTGAAACCGTTTACGGTCTCGGAGGGGACGGATTGTCCTCGGAAGCCTGCAGAAAAATATTTGAAACGAAAGGAAGGCCTGCAGATAATCCTCTGATCCTTCATATCTCAAATATTGAAGAATTATCCCAGCTCGTTAAGGAGATCCCGGATGAAGCTGGTAAAATAATGGAACATTTATGGCCGGGGCCTTTGACACTAGTATTCAAAGCCAAGGATTCTATACCAAAAGTTGTCACTGCGGGAGGAGACACTGTAGCTGTAAGAATGCCGTCTCATCCAATAGCCCTGTCTTTAATCGAAAAGCTTGGAAAGCCGATAGCAGCCCCTTCCGCTAATATTTCCGGAAGGCCTTCCCCTACAAAGGCTTACGATGTTTATGAAGATTTAAAAGGCAAAATCCCGATGATACTAGATGGCGGCGAAAGCAGAATCGGCATCGAGTCTACAGTGCTTGATCTTACAGAGAAACCTTTTAAAATTTTAAGACCGGGGTATTTTGATCAGGAAGATCTTCGTCCTTATGCAGGATTGGTTCTTTTTGATCCGGGTCTTATTCAAGAAGGGGCTGTGCCGAAATCCCCTGGGCAGAAATATAAACATTATGCACCGAAAGCAGAGGTTTATTGTTATCGGGGAGAAAAAAATGCAAGAGTTGAAAGAATTCGAGAAAAACTTCTATATTGGAAGAAACTAGGTTTTAGAACAGGAGTTTTGGCTTTTTCCGAGAATTTTGATTTATATTCTGCTGATGAAAGATTATCGTTAGGATCAGAAAAAAGCTATATTGTGATGGCCCACGTATTATTTCAGCATCTTCGGGAAATGGACCGCAGAAAAGTACAGATAGTTCTAGTAGAAGGTGCCGAAGAGAAGGGGTTGGGAGTTGGAATTATGAACCGGTTGAGGAAATCCTCAAAAGGGAGGGTAGAAGATTTATAATGATTTTTTATTTTGTATGTACGGGAAATACCTGCAGAAGTCCCATGGCAGAGGTACTCTTTAATGAAAAATACAAAGATATTAAAGAGATGTTTCAAGCTGAATCCTTCGGCTTATTTCCAGACAGCAGTGTTGCAAATAAAAATTCCGTGAAGGTTATGGAGGAGCTGGGGTACATTTTACTCGGCTTTACTCCTTCTTCAATAGAGGATAAAAAACCAGAGCCTGATGATTTGATACTGACGATGACGGTGGATCAGCGAAACTATTTAAGAGCTATGGATTATAAAAACGTGTATACTTTAAAAGAATTCGCCGGAGAAGAAAGCTTTAATATTGAGGATCCTTATGGACAAAATATTGAGATTTATCGAAATGTGCGAAATGAGATAGACTCTTTGAAGGAAACGTTGTATTATAGACTAGTCGAATGGGATCAGAGCTAATTTGAACCGCGATAGAGCATGAGGGGAATCTGCATTTTAATTTATGGATCAGGAAGTGGAAGTTATATAGCAATATTATCGATAAATAGCAGAATCTTCCTGTTATCTAGGATTTTATTCCTAAATAGTTTATTGAAATTAACTATTTAGCATGGTACAATAGTAGTATGAATTTATTATATAAAATCCGTTTGGATGATAGTGAGTACATAAGTTATATGTAAATTCGTTATCTCATACTTGAAATCGTTTTTAAAGTATTTTAGGAGGTGATACAGTGTCAATAGATGCTATCCAAAGAGTAAAAGAGGCTGAAGATCAAGCAAAACTGCTGATTGAAAATGCCAGAAGAAAAGCTTTGCAGATCATTGAAGAAGGCAAGGAAGAAACCGAGCTTAAATACAATGAGATTATAGCACAAGCAAATTATGAGAGAGACCAAGCTCTAGAAGAGTCTAGAAAAGAAGGAAATGAATTGGCAGCGCCGATTCTGGAAAGAGCAGATGGAGAATCTGAAAGAATACGCTCCATTAAAAATCAAGATTTAGAACAAATTGTAGATTCCATTGTAGAAAGGATAGTGAATTAAGATGGCTATAGTAGATATGAGTAAATTCCATCTAATGTCCTTTGGCTATGATCGGGATCTTCTATTAAGAGATCTGCAAAGATTTGATTATGTTCATTTCGATGATCTCCAAGTAGAAGATGATGAAGCCTATGCTGCTTTGAATGAAGTTGAAGTTCCAGAAAGCATTACAGAAATCAATGAAGAACTGGCTAGAGCCAACTGGGCGATAGATACATTGTCTCCTTATAAAGTGAAGCTCGGCATGATTACAGAGATGAAACTAGGTCAAAAATCGTTGACTTTGGATCAGCTTAACAATCGAGCTCAAGAATTTGATTTCGATCATTCTTTCGAAGAACTTAAAGGAATAAGCGATCAGAAAACAGCACTGCTTCAGGAAAAAACGAATCTTGAGTCGCAGCTGGATGAATTATCCCCATGGACAAAACTGTCCCTGCCGGTGAATGATTTATACGGTTTTGACAAGGTTAAGGCAATGACAGGCTTCATAGCAGACAAGTATGTGGCTAATTTAGAGAAAGACTTAATTGATCTAAAAGAAACATATTTGGAAAAAGTGGATTCTGTAGATGGAAATTCCTACGTGCTCCTTATTACGACAAATGAAGAGTACGACGAACTAGCAGAGATTTTAAGAAAAAATGCATTTACGCAAACGCGTATCAATGCAAAAAGCTCTGTGAAAGACGAAATTTCTGACAATGCCATACGTCAAGAAAAAATCGATAGCGAGTTAAAGGTATTAGAAGACAAAATTGAATCAAGAGCCTATTTGCTAGAAAATTTCGAGATCTATCATGATTATCTCGACAATAAAAAAACTCAAATAGCTGCGAGCGAAAACTTCCTTAGTACAAGCAAGGTAGATATTATAGAAGGATATGTACCGACAAAGAAAGAGGAAGAATTCAAAAACCTTTTAACAAAGGTATTAGGCGAGGACTATTATTTAGAAATAAATCCTGCAGATAGAGATGATGCTAACGTACCGATCATTTTAGAAAATAACGCATTTGCAGAAGCTTATGAAAATACAACAGCTATGTATTCGCTGCCGAAGTACAATGAGATCGATCCTACTCCGTTGTTAGCTCCATTTTATGCATTCTTCTCTGGAATGATGGTAGGAGATTTAGGGTATGGATTGCTTCTTTTTATTATTACATTTATCGGTTTAAAAGCCTTTAACTTAAAGAAATCCCAAAGAAATTTCTTTAAGTTTTTAATGTATATGGGATTTTTTGCCATTGTATGGGGGCTTATATACGGATCTTTCTTCGGCGGGGTAATCGAAATGCCGAAATTGATCAATCAAGAAACAGATTCCATGACTTTGATTATTATATCTTTGATTTTTGGTGCGGTTCATATCTTCTTCGCATTGGGAATTCAAGCCTATATGGATTTTAGAGATGGAAAACCGTTAGATGCATTATTTGATGTAGGTTTCTGGTATATGATTCTTATCGGTTTAGTTCTTATGATCGCTGCAGGTCCATTAGGACTTCCTGCTATTGTAGGAGAGATATCAAAATGGGCAGCTATTATAGGCGCCATTGGAATTGTAGTAACTGGAGGTCGAGAAGCTCCTTCAATGGGTGGAAAAATTGCCGGTGGTATTTATTCTTTATACGGTGTAACTTCCTATATAGGAGACTTCGTGTCGTATCTTCGTTTGATGGCTTTAGGTCTTTCAGGCGGATTTATCGCAGTAGCGGTAAACTTAATTGTAAAAATGCTTTTCGGAGCGGGTATTGCAGGTATAGCAGGCGGAATTGTACTGTTTGTAGCGATGCAAGCCTTCAATATGTTCTTAAGTTATCTGTCTGCTTATGTTCATACAGCACGTTTAACTTATGTAGAAATGTTCAACAAATTTTATGAAGGTGGCGGAAAGCCATTTAGAAAAATGATTAAAGAATCGAAATTCTTTAACATAATCAATGAAAATGAGTAGGAGGATTAGTAAATAATGGTAGAATTTATATTAAATTATGGTGGAGTTAGTTTAGGTGCAATTGCAGTAGCGTTATCTGTATTCTTATCAGGAACAGGTTCAGCAAAAGGTGTAGGTATTGCAGGGGAAGCAGCTGCAGGAATCGTAATCGAAGAACCGGAAAAATTCGGTAAGTCTTTAGTACTCCAACTTCTTCCAGGTACACAGGGTCTTTATGGTTTCGTAATTGGAATTCTTATTCTTTTTGCATTAGACCCTCAAGTAAGTCTTCAAGCTGGATTCGTTTATTTAGCAGCTGGTTTAACTATGGGAATCTCTGGTTTAACTTCAGCTAAAGCCCAAGGTAGAGTATCTGTTGCAGGTATGAATATTTTAGCGAAAAACGAAGCACAACAATCAAAAGGTATCGTTTACGCAGTAATGGTTGAGATGTATGCGATCTTAGCATTCGCTATCGCTTTCTTATTAGTGTTCACAGTAGCTCCAAACTTATAGGAATAAGGAGTTGTAAAAATGTCAAACTTAGATAATATAATCCAAAAGATTCAGGAAGATGCCAAAGCGCAAGAATCTGCAATCTTAAAGGATGCAGAAGATAAGAAAGACGTTTTTCAAAATCAACGAATCGCAGACGCTAATAATATTTCAAGAGAATTAAGACAAAGAACGGATAGAGAAGTAGGCGCTATTAGAGATAATGTTGTTTCATCAGCAGAGTTAAAAGCGAGAGATCGAAGACTTGCTGCGAAACAAATCGTAGTAGATCGAGTGATCGAAAGTGTGAAAGAAAAGCTTAAAAATCTGGATGATCAGACGTATCTTGCCTATCTTAAAAAATCCCTTAGCGACATGGATATTCCAGCGGGTAGTACATTAATCGTGCCTCAAAATAAGAGAGCAGCTGTAGAAAAAGCAGGTTTGGGTTATCAGTTATCTGATGAAAATATCCAAAGCGGTTTTGCAGTAGACAATGGAAATGTTCGATTAAATAATGATTTTGAAAGTCTTATAGAATTTCAAAAGGATGATTTGGAAACGGAAATTGTTGAGAAGCTATTTCAGAAATAGGAGGAGTGAATAAATGGATAGAGAATTATTTATCCAAAGCTCAACTAGAACTAGAGTGCTGGAAAAAAAGCTTCTTGATAAAATTCAAATGCAAAGGTTAATAGAAGCAAATGATGTTGACGAGTTGATACGTTTACTTAACGACAGTCAATATCAGCCTTTCATCAATAAACTAGAAAGACCTGAAGATTATACACAAGCTTTAGCCGGAGAACAACAGCGTTTCTTTACTGAAATGTATGGAGTTTCTCCTAGAAGAGAAGTGGTTGATTTAGTTACATTAAAGTATCTGTATCATAATCTTAAGGTGATTTTAAAAGAGAAGATTACAGGCGAAGATTATTCCCGTATGTATATAAATATCGGGGGTGTAGATATGAATAAATTGAAAGCTGATTTTGAAGCTGGAAATACACCTTTAGAAAATCAACGCCAATATGAAGATTTAAACTATGTATATACTCAATATGAGAATATGAAAGATCCGCAAATGATCGATATTCTTTTAGACAGAGCTTATTTTGAAGAATTAAAAGTCAAGGCAGAAGCTTTGGACAGCGAATTCTTCACTCAGTATGTAGAGGATTTGATCGATTTAACAAATATAAAAACTCTTCTTCGTTGTCAAAAACAAGACAAAGATCCTTCCTTCTTGAACAAAGTAATTATTCCAGGCGGAAGCATCGATAAATCGAAATATGAAGAGTATCTGCATACAAAAGTTGAATCAAACAGTAATCTTTTCAAAAGTGCAAGGATTTATTATTATGCTTCTCAAGGAATTGCAGAATTTGAAAAAACCGGCAGCTTAGCAGGTTTTGAAAAAATGATGGATGATTACTTGATGTACATTACAAGCGAAGCAAAAAGAGTAACCTATGGACCGGAAGTGATATTTGCTTATTTGCAGACGAAGGAAACAGAGATTAAAAACCTAGGCATTATCTTCGTTGCGAAATTAAACGGGTTATCACCGGAATTCATTAGAGAAAGGTTGCGTGATAATAATGTATAATGTTGCAGTAATTGGTGATAAGGATTCAGTACTGGCGTTTAGAGCGTTAGGTATCGAAGTTTTTACCGCCTATGGAGCGGAAGAAACAAGAGCTACATTAGATAAAATCGCAAAAGAAGGTTATGGAGTTATTTTTATTACAGAGCAGTTGGCAAATTTAATTCCAGAAACCATTAGTAGATATAATAGTGTTGTTATCCCTGCAGTTATATTAATTCCATCCAATCAAGGTACTTTGAATATTGGAATGGATAATATCAACAAGAATGTTGAAAAGGCAGTTGGATCAAATATTTTAGAATAAAGGAGCGAGCTTATATTGAAATCAGGAAAAGTTATAAAAGTATCCGGACCTTTGGTAGTTGCCTCAGGAATGGAAAAAGCAAACGTATATGACGTTGTTGAAGTTTCAGAAGATAAGCTCATCGGCGAAATTATAGAGATGAGAGGTGACCAAGCCTCCATTCAGGTTTATGAAGAAACAACAGGAATTGGGCCTGGAGATTCAGTTTATACGACTGGATCACCCTTGTCGATTGAGCTGGGACCTGGCATCATTGAGCAAATGTTCGATGGTATTCAAAGACCTCTTACTGCCTTACAAGACAAAGCAGGAGATTTCTTAACAAGGGGAGTTGTAGTACCTTCTCTTGACAGAGAGAAAATTTGGGATTTTAAACCAGTAGCCAATGTAGGAGACGAAGTTGGCCCTGGGGATACGTTGGGAACAGTTCAAGAAACACCTGTAGTCCTTCATAGAATTATGGTTCCAAATGGAATTTCTGGAACAATTAAAAGTATAGAAGCCGGTGACTTTGTAGTAACAGATATCGTTGCAGTGATTGAAACTGCTGAAGGAGACAAAGAAATCTCCATGATGCAGAAATGGCCTGTACGTATCGGTAGACCTTATAAAGAAAAACTAGACCCTGTAACACCGCTTATTACAGGACAAAGAGTTATAGATACATTCTTCCCCTTAGTAAAAGGCGGGGCGGCTGCAATTCCTGGACCATTCGGTTCTGGTAAAACTGTAGTTCAGCATCAGCTTGCTAAATGGGCAGATGCGCAAATCGTAGTCTATGTAGGCTGCGGCGAGCGTGGAAACGAAATGACAGACGTATTGAACGAGTTCCCTGAACTAGAAGATCCTCAAACTGGCGAGACTCTAATGAAGAGAACAGTTCTTATAGCAAATACATCCAACATGCCGGTAGCAGCTCGTGAGGCCTCTATTTATACAGGAATTACGATTGCTGAATATTACAGAGATATGGGATATTCTGTAGCGATGATGGCGGATTCTACATCCAGATGGGCAGAGGCTCTTCGTGAGATGTCGGGACGTTTGGAAGAGATGCCAGGGGACGAAGGTTACCCAGCTTATCTATCTTCTAGAATCGCTGAATTCTATGAGCGTGCCGGGAAAGTTATTTGTAATGGTAAAGATGCTCGTGAAGGAGCTCTTAGTGCAATTGGTGCTGTATCCCCTCCAGGGGGAGATATCTCCGAGCCGGTATCTCAGTCTACACTTCGTATCGTAAAAGTATTCTGGGGACTTGACCATGCTTTATCTCATAGAAGACATTTCCCTGCGATCAACTGGTTAAACTCTTATTCCTTATATCAAACAAAAGTAGACCGATATATGGATAGCGAAGTTGCTTCTGATTTCTCAGAAAACAGAATTCGCGCTATGGGTTATCTTCAAGAAGAGTCAAGCTTAGAAGAGATTGTACGTCTTGTAGGTAGAGATTCATTATCACAAGAAGACCAATTAAAACTAGAAGTTACAAAGTCTATCCGTGAAGACTTCTTGCAGCAGAATGCTTTCCATGAAACAGATACATACTGTTCATTAGAAAAGCAGTCTAAAATGCTGAGAGCTATTTTGGAATTCTACGATAGCGGACTTGTTGCTCTTGAAAAGGGTGCATATATATCTGAAATTGAAGATATGCCTATTCGCGAAAAGATCGCCAGAGCAAAAAATGTTCCAGAAGACGACTTATCTTCCTTAGATCAATTGGTTGAAGATATTAAAGGAGCAATGAATGATCTTGTAAAGGTAGGTGAGGCGAATGCTTAAGGAATATAGAAGTGTTTCTGAAGTAGTTGGACCTTTGATGACTGTTGAAGGAGTTGAAGGTGTTAAATACGAAGAATTAGTAGATATAGAATTACAAACCGGAGAAAAACGTCGGGGAAGAGTTATCGAAATCGACGGTTCTAAAGCTATGGTTCAGGTATTCGAGGGAACATCCGGAATCAACTTGGAAAGCACAAGTGTTAGATTCCTAGGAAAGCCTCTTCAAATTGGAGTATCTGAAGATATGATCGGAAGGGTATTCGATGGTTTAGGAAATCCTATCGATGACGGCCCTAAGATTATTCCAGAAGCCAAACTAGATATCAATGGCGAGCCGATAAACCCTGTATCTAGAGATTATCCAAACGAGTTTATTCAAACGGGAATTTCTACAATCGATGGTTTGAACACCCTTGTTAGGGGACAAAAGCTTCCGATCTTCTCAGGATCAGGACTTCCTCATAACAACGTAGCTGCCCAAATCGCCCGTCAAGCAGGCGTTCTTGGAAAAGACGACAAATTTGCCGTAGTTTTCGCTGCGATGGGAATTACTTTCGAAGAGGCACAATACTTTATTGACGACTTCAACGAAACTGGAGCTATCGATAGAGCGGTATTGTTTATGAACCTTGCAGACGATCCTGCAATCGAAAGACTTTCTACACCAGGGATGGCACTTACATGTGCAGAGTTCTTGGCTTTTGAAAAAGGAATGCACGTTCTTGTAATCATGACAGACATGACAAACTATGCTGAGGCCCTTCGTGAAGTATCTGCTGCACGTAAAGAAGTTCCTGGACGTAGAGGATATCCTGGATATCTATATACAGACCTTGCTACTATTTATGAAAGAGCGGGACGTATTATTGGAAGAGAAGGATCTATTACTCAAATTCCGATTCTTACCATGCCAGAGGACGATATCACACATCCAATCCCTGACTTGACAGGCTATATAACAGAGGGACAGATTATTCTATCTAGAGATCTTTATAAAAAAGGATATGCGCCTCCAGTAAATGTATTGCCTTCATTATCTCGACTTAAAGATAAGGGTATCGGAGACGGCAAAACACGTGAAGACCATGCGGATACAATGAACCAGTTGTATGCAGCATATGCACAAGGTCTGGAAGCCAAAGAATTGTCTGTAATCCTTGGGGAGTCAGCGTTATCGAATGCGGATAAAGCTTTCGCAAAATTTGCAGAAGCTTTTGACGAACAGTATGTTAACCAAGGTTATTATACAAATAGAAGCATTATCGATACATTGGATCTAGGATGGAAATTATTGAATATTATTCCAAGATCTGAGCTTAAGAGAATTAAAGATGCATATCTTGACAAATATCTTGGTGAAGAGAATCAAGGAGCTGAATAAGTATGGCAAGGCTGAATATAAATCCTACCAGAATGGCTCTTTCGGAACTTAAGGGAAGACTGAAAACTTCAAGCAGAGGATATAAACTTCTGAAAGATAAGCAGGATGAATTGATGAGACAATTTATTGAGCTTATTCGTAAGAATAAAGAGCTTAGACTTGAAGTAGAGACTGCCTTAAGCGATTCCTTCAAGGATTTTCTACTAGCCAGTGCAATTATGAGTCCGGAAATGTTGGATGAAGCTGTTTCAGTTCCTAAACAAGGAATCTCTGTTGAAATAAGAACGGAAAACGTAATGAGCGTAAACGTTCCTAGAATGGAATTCAAAAAAGAGAGTATTGTTCCTGGAGATGTAAGCGGGGGCGTTTATCCTTACGGATATGCCCAGACGACTTCAGATCTTGACGAAGCCATAGACGGCTTGGACAAAGTAATGGAACAGTTGCTGGAGCTTGCTCAGGTCGAAAAAGCCGCCCAATTAATGGCAGATGAGATCGAAAAGACTCGTAGAAGAGTAAATGCATTGGAATATAGAACCATTCCGGATTTAGAAGAAACAATAAAATATATTCGTAGTAAATTAGACGAAAATGAGAGATCAACAATCACAAGACTGATGAAAGTTAAGGATATGATTTCTAAAGAATAAAAAACCAGCCGCAAGGCTGGTTTTTCTATGTACTAAAAAGATTGGATTATTCATCTTCTCTATAGACGGCTCCCTCAAAAACAGGACAATGATCTTCTTCCTTAAATGCGCAGCCATGTTCTGCAGCATAATCGCAATAAAAATCAACAACTTGTTCTCCCTCTGGGTTTGAACTGTCTACGATTACTTTGATTTCCTTTTCGCAATTTAAAAGCGGACATAAGTCTTTATACATAAAATCTTTCATATTATCACCTCTTAATTAAAGATACCCCCAAAGAAGAGGATTAAACCGGATATTGACACCTTAAACAATACATGGTAATATATAGTAGCTATTATGATTATGGCTATTCATAGTATCCCCTATGAATACAAGACCCGAAGACTATATCTTCGGGTCTTATTTTTTTTAGAAACAATCTTTCCAAGCTTCTTTTAATTTTTGAACACCTTCTGTTATTTGGACTTCTGATAAATTACCATATCCTAATAATAATTCAGCTGTTTTATGGGGATTCATATTATTATAATAATAATCTGTTATCCCGTAAACCTTACAATCATTATTCAAAGCTTTTTCAACGAGGATTCTTTCCTTTATTTCAGTATGCAGTCTTATATGGAGATGGAGTCCTGCTTCAGTACCTAAAAAACTTAAAGGAAATTTTGTTTTTAATAATTCGCTGATTAAATGTTCTCTTTTTCTGCCATACAGAGAACGCATTTTGTTCAGATGTTTCGTGAAATTTCCATTGTCCATAAACTGCTGAAAAACTCTCTGTGTGAGAGAGGGAACCGGGCAAACAAAGAAATGAGCTAAGTCCAGATAACGAAGCATCAAAGAATCAGGGAGAACGAGATAGCTGATGCGAAGGGCGGGGGAAAAAGATTTGGAAAAACTACCTAAGTAAATTACACGATCGCTTTTATCCAGCCCTTTAAGTGCGGGGATGGGTTTTCCGCTATATCTGAATTCACTGTCGTAATCATCTTCAATGATCCATGAATTCTTTTGGGTGGCCCATTTTAAAAGTTCATATCTTTTTGAAATCGGATAAAGAATACCTGTTGGAAACTGGTGAGAAGGAGAGATGGATATGCAGTCGATTTCATTTTCGTTTAAATCTTCGATTTCAATACCATTATCCTGTATAGGTACCGGCACATGGGAGAGTTTGTTTTCTCTAAAGAGAAGGCCTATTTTAGCATATCCCGGGTTTTCTATACCATAGACCGTCTTCTTCGGCAATAGCCGAATGAGCAGATCATAAAGGTATTCTGTACCGGAGCTGATAACAATATTTTCTGGAGAAGTATCGACTCCTCTGGAAGATAATAAGTATCTTGAGATAGACTCTCGAAGAGAGTATAAACCTTGTGGAGATCCGGTGGTTTCGAACAAAGATACTTCATCGATTGCATCCTTATATGCTTTAGCAAATTCCTTTTTAGGAAATTCGCTTGTATCGATCGAATTGAAGTCGAAATCATAGCTGTAGTTTTTTGTTTTTTTTGTCTCTATACTGATATCCTTCTTTTCAATAGGAGTCATAAACCAGTCTATTTTTTCTACATAATATCCGCTTCTCTCTTTAGAGTACAAATACCCTTCATCTAAAAGCTGATTATAGGCTGATTGGATTGTGTTTTGGGAAAGATTTAAATAATCTGAAAGTTTTCTTTTTGAAGGTAATTTTTCATGGGGTTTAAGAGTTCCATCCTCAATGTTGATTTTTATATAATGATAAAGCTGCTGATATAAAGGTTCATTCTTTGTAAAGTGCAAGGTAAATAAGTCCATATTATGCTCCTTTCTGATATCATTAAAATATCACAGATTGGGTCTATAAACAATATCAAATTCATCCTATACTATTAATATATTGTTTTTGGAGGAAGAAGATGAAAACTAGAAGAATTGTTTTAACGGCGATATTTATTGCTTTAGTGTATGTTGCAACATTAATTATTCAAATACCTATTCCAGGTACCAGCGGCTATGTAAATCTTGGAGATTCTTTTATACTGTTGTCTGGATATTTCTTCGGTCCGATAACTGGATTTATTGCGGGGGGATTCGGTTCTGCTTTAACAGACTTATCGACCGGATATGGTTTATGGGCTCCCTTTACATTGATCATCAAAGGAATTATAGGACTATTAATGGGGTATTTTAAGAATAGGAAGTTAAATGTGTATCTATTAGCGGTATTTGCAGAAATATGGATGGTTATAGGCTATCTTCTCGGAGGAACGATACTTACAGGAAGTTTAGCAGTATCATTAGGATCTGTGCCGGCAAATAGTATTCAAGGAATCATAGGCGTTGTGTTATTTATAATTTTAAAAGAAGCATTAGAAAAGATGGGATTTGAAAAACGAATCAAAAAATAGAAGCCTCTTCCGCTTCTATTTTTTATGCGCTTCAGGTTTCTGATTGTATTGTAATGAGGGAGCATTTATATTAAGAATTGAAATGATTATCGAATTTACAAAAAAGTTAAAGTAAATTAAAACGGAAATCTTGAGAAGGGGCTTTCTTCTTGCCTTTCAGCTCATGCTTTCTTTCATTATATCTTGTGCAGCTCCCTGTACACAAATAACTTTTGCTGAAGGCGGGATTTCACATAGAGATCTTTTTTGAGTTTTATGGAAGCATATCCGCATATAAAATATCTTTTACTGCAATACCTGTTTTTTTATCGTATAAAACTCCGTCAGCTGTTTCAGTGTGGGATTTCTCTCCTGAAGACACATTTTTAAGACGTTCATAATCTGATTTTGAAATAATCTGTATGGTGTCCTTAATATGTATGCTGCTGTTTTCGATGAGTTGTACCCCTTTATCAAAGCCGGGCACTTCATTAACTTTATGCTGTTAATTTTTTAAGCCGGCTTTATCGGCTTCTATTTTTAAATGATCCATCATTTTATAATAGGTTTGCTCCTGGTTTTTTTCCGATTCCTTTAACTTGTTTAAAATTTCCTGATTTTGCCGAGTCATTTCCAGAATTGATTTTTCATAGTCAGTTCCATCTATAGGATAGATGACTTCTTTAAAGGAATAAATGTTTTCCTTATCATTATCAGTGTTTTTGATATATTTTACTTCTATTGGACTCATCCTGCCAGAGACGCGTTCAAAAATACCTTATTTAAAGTTGAAGCCGCTGTGATCAACATATGCTATAAAGCTTAGGGAATCACCTTCCATAAATTTTCCCGCATAGTCTGCGATTATAATATTAAGCTGATCTGACAGATGAGATTTCATATTCTGACGAAGATGGCTTTCGATCAATGATTCTATTTCTTTCTGATTCATTTTTTCTGTTTTCTCCAAATCAATCTCGGCAGGAACTGCTTTTTCTGCAACGGATGCTGCATTAGGAACGGCAGCGGATGGATATTCCTTGTTCTCTGGAATTGTTTTCTGACAAGAGCTTAATACTATTATACTAAGTACTGCAATAATCATTTTCCTCATTTTATTCTTTTCTTTCTATAGAGTAGTCTTATCTTATATTTATTATACAGCTCTAGATTGAATAAAAAAGAATAAGAATATTACAAAATTATAACGAATAGATAATGCTTTTAAGAGTGGAGTCGGTATTTTTAAGAGGAACAAGTAAATGTACTATAAGAAAATTGGATGTAATAGGAGAAAAGAGGCAAAAAAATAAGAGGTCTTTTTTGTAATGTTTTACAAATCAGACCTCAAATAGTGAAATGACAACTGCACCTAGAAAAACTTTTAGGTTCTAACATCTGGTTACCTACCTTTTCTTTTATTAATGATCTTATATAAAAATATTCTACTTACATTTCTTACATTCGATAGACTACACTTGTAATAAGATCATCGGGTATAACATGTGTTTCTTTTTACTTCATTTAGTTTCTTTACTTCTTTGAATAATAAAACGGATTTAATTTGAATCTTTAAATCATAGTATTTTAGTTATTTATATAAACATAGAAATTATAAAATACTGAAACTGAATTTCTTTGTGAAATATTTTGAGCTAGGTGCAATTGTCAAAGTACACTTCATAATAATAATTACTATTATTATGTTATTGTAATTATACCCTGCGAAACTATGTCTAAACATTTTTTTCGAAAAAAATTAAAAATAAATTCAAATATTTAATATATGAGTTTTGGGTATAAATACTTAGATTATGGTAACAAGAAACTATACTATAAAGGAAGTGATCTCATGAAAGATAAAAAGTACATACCAACGGTACATTCTACATTAAGGGAGAAGTCCGTATTGGTTCCTGAAGAAATATACAAGGCTAGCGGGATTAAGATCTTAAACCGCAGAATTAAATCTCTGGTCTTTTCTACAGATGTGGCAATACTAAGCAATTGCAATGCAGATGCAACTATGGCTGTATATCCTTTTACACCAAGTCTTTCGATTACAAATGCCATTATGACGGCAACACCTCTTCCAGTATTCGCGGGAGTAGGAGGAGGAACGACCAGCGGCAGCCGCGTGATCAATATTGCTCTTCATGCGGAGTTAATGGGTGCTTTTGGTGTAGTTGTAAACGCCCCGATACCAAATTATATCATTCGAGAAATCAGAGAGGTACTAGATATTCCTATTTTGGCAACGGTAGTATCCTTTAATGATGATATCGAAGCGAAAATTGAAAGCGGAGCTGAAATATTAAATGTGTCTGGCGGGAAAAATACAATTGATCTCGTGAAAAAAATAAGAGAAAAAGTAGGGGATGAGTTTCCGATAATCGCTACGGGAGGCCCCACGAAGGAATTGATTTTAGAAACGATAGAAGCAGGGGCGAATGCAATCACATTTACACCGCCATCAAATGGCGAGATTTTCTCAAAAGTTATGGAAAAATATCGCAAACGGTCCGATGAGTTCAAAAAATAAAGTTCGAAAATAAAAATAGAGAGTCTTTTCCTGATACTTGGAAGACTCTCTATTTTAACTTTATTGAGGTAGTAGAAAATAGTTCTATCTCTTTCAATGGAATCCCTTCTTTCTAAAAATAATACTTTATTCTTTGAAAAAATGAATTGTAATAATCTTTAAGAATGAAAATATATGATTTTGTGGGTCTTATAGAGCAAGACATTATTCTTACAATATAATTCGATCATAATTTTGCTTTTGATTACCTCAACAAAGTTTGATAACATTATTATGTTTTTATGATTTATTTATACCCAGATAGTTTGTTTTTAATCAGCGAACTATTGATTTTTGCATTTTTTACAGATACCTGTAAAAAATATATTTTTACTCATGATTGAAAAATCATCTAAACCAATAAACAACTGATCATCATTTATTTTTTCAGTATTGATTTCAAAATCATAAACAGTACCACAGTCTTTACATAGAAAATGTCCATGAAGTTCGGTATTAATATCAAATCGTACTTCTGAATTATCTACATGAAGTTCTAGAACCAAGTCGGCATCTGCGAAAGAGCGCAATGTATTATAGACAGTTGTTTTCGATAAAGTAGGTATTTGAGGGTAAAGATGATGATAAATTTCATCCACAGTAGGATGTATTTTGTTTCCCTCTAAGTATTCTAGTATTTTGATACGCTGATATGTAGGTCTGATATTATAATCTACAAGTGTTTCTTTGAAATTTTCTATAGTTAATTCCATGATTTCCTCCGGTTTCAATGTTGGATTAATTTCATAATTGTAAATCTGTTTTAGATTTAGTATTGTTACAATTATAGTGTAACTAAGTGTCCTTGTCAATGAGTAGGAGATAGATAATCTCTGAAGTTGAAGAGTTTTTTCAAATAAAAGGGGTATACAAATAAAGAGGTGATAATATGACATTCTATGATTTAGCCAAGCGGCGTTATTCAGTACGACAATTTACAAAAGAAAGAATTCCAAGAGATAAGTTAGAGAGTATATTAGAAGCAGCAAGACTTGCTCCAACTTCGCAAAATGATCAGCCACAAAGGCTTTTTATTTTAGAGAGCGAAACTGCAAGAGAAAATCTTAATAAAGCGATGAATTCTGAAATAAAAGCTCCTCTTTATGTTTTAGTAGCTTATGACAAGAGAGAGACTAGAACAAGAAATTATCCCGTTATCGACGGCGGTACTGTTTCAGCTTCCATTGTAGCGACCTATCTAATGCTTGAAGCATCGGACACAGGTTTGGGATCAATATGGATTGGGGACGTTGATCTAGGTAAATTAAAAACAGTATTAAATCTTGAAGAATATATTGTGCCAATTGGAATCATTGCTATTGGATTTCCGATGATTGAATCGAAACCAGGTCCAAGTCATGCGAACAGAAAACCTTTAGAAGAAACTACATTTTATTTATAGTCACTTTATTTAAATTTTACTTGTTAATGTACTAAACTTTAATAAAGAATTTTATAATAAGAGAGAGATCAGAAAAGGCGGTGATGAGAATGTTTCAGTGTAAAGAAGATATCCAAATAAATGTTCTTGCAGACCGCTATGCTGTATTTTGTCCGAAAGAGATTTCTAATGGAAACAATAGTTCTGACTCTAAGAAAGCGATTGTTTTGTTCTTAAACTATAATATGAAAAAATAAGGACCCTTTTGGATCCTTATTTTTTCGTTAAAAAGAAGGAGAATGATATAATATGGAAGCTTGTACTTTAGAATTAAAAGAAATTATTAAAACAAAGGGAGACTATCAGCTGGGAAAATCTTATGACGCTAGAGGGAGAGTGTTTTATACTATAAAAAACATAAGAGGCAATGAAAAACATCATGCCCATCTAAAAAAATATAGTATAGCCTGCAGTGTACTTAGCTGGGTTTATAATAAAAAAATTCCGAAGAACGAGTACTATATTAAATCCTGTTTGAGATTGACGATAGACAAGACTTATGCAGAACGTTTATTAAATCATGAAAAAAAAGAAAAATATGTGAATATCAATAAAGGAGTTTTTCGTTAAAAATAAAGAAAGGAAACTATATGACAGATAAATTTCATAATAAAAGATCCGATTTAGAAGTGGATATGAAGACTCGAAAGGCGTACGAATTTGAAAGATACTTAATAGAATTAGCGGACTCTATTGAAACAGAGCTTGCGGAATTAATGCTACAGATTATGGAATTCGAAGCTTTCCAAAAATGTCAGCAAAGTAATTTTCAAGATCTGTCAGAAGATATTATCCAAGGTTATACCACTGAATACGCAGATAAAAAGGAGTCTTTTCGGATTCTTACAGAACAATACAAAGTATATCGCCATATTATAAATAATTTTGATGATTATCGAGAAATGAATGATGACGATATTTTGAACACTATGTTTTTAATAGAAACGAAAAGAAATATTTAGAAAAGAAACACAGATGTCTGTATCTGTGTTTCTTTTCTTAGCAGTTGATAGATATTTGCAATAATAGATATAGAATAAAATGAGGTATTATGGAACAATTTGGAATTATGATGGGGAAACACAAAAAATCTGCTTTCGAAGGCTGGTTCTTAAAAATAGACGATATACAAAATGATCTGATGCTTTCAATAATTTGGGGTTATACTACTCATGAAAAAACAGGGCATGCTTTTTTGCAATTTACCACGAATATAGATCATCAAACACACTATATCTCTTATCCCTTGGAAGAGCTGGAGTGGAAAAGCAGCACCTTCCATTTAAAGATAGGAAATAACTTTTTATCCGAAAAAAAAGCGGTGCTGGATTTTACAATAGAAGGAAGAAGAGTTCAGGGGGTTTTTGAGTTTGGAAAATTTTCTGAGATCAAAAAAGGATTTCTTAAACCCAATATAATGGGATGGCTTACCTATTTTCCAAACGAATGCAATCATTCGATCACCAGTATGCATCATAACGTAAATGGAAAGCTGCGTATGGGGGAAAAGAAGTGGGAAATAGTAGATGCCGACGGATATATCGAGAAAGACTGGGGAACGAGCTTTCCTGAGAAATACGTGTGGCTTCAGGCGAATAATTGGGAAAATAGCAGAATTGTGTTCAGTTATGCTACTGTTCCTATGCTTGGGAAATACCGCAAGGGATTTTTTCTTTTACTGCAGCATGAAGGAATAGAATATCGATTCAGTACAATAGAAGGAAGCCGGCTTATCGATTTTAATGCTGATTCTATTTCGTTCTGGGCAAAGATACGAAAAGGAAATACTGAAGTATCGATAAAAGGAAAACAGAGAAATCCCGTACCATTAGCTTCTCCATCGATGGGTGAAATGAATGCAAAAATTAAAGAGTCTCTTGATGGAGATGTGGAAATTATACTTTTAAACAAAGGCAAAAAGAAAATAGAGTTGAAAAGCAATAGAGCGTCTATTGACGTGCACTTTCTTTAAGAAGAATTTGGATTAAAAAACGCAGAACAAATCTGCGTTTTTTGTTTTCAGTTTGCTGTTATAATGATATAGAGAGGAAAACAAAAAGGAGTATGTATATGAACCTTTTGAAAGCCTTTATAATAGCCTTAAAAGCACATAGAGGCCAAAAAGACAAAGGGGGAAGACCTTATATTTTTCATCCCTTATATGTATGTGTTAAAGTGAAGGGCAGGGAAGAAAAGATTGTGGCTCTTCTTCATGATGTAGTAGAAGACAGCGGATATAGAATAGAAGATCTTGATTTTCTATCTCAAAATCAAAAAGAAGCGCTGGCCCTTTTAACAAAGGATGGTTCTCTTTATTTTGATTATATAGAAAAACTGAAGAAAAATAGTATTGCAGTAAATGTAAAATTAAAAGACTTGGAACATAATATGAATGTATCCCGAATAGATGAAATAACAGAAGCGGATTTAACAAGGGCTGCAAAATATAAAAAAGCCTATACTATGCTAAACTCGCTCAGGGATTAGAAAGGACGATATATGGAAAAGAACAACTTATTATTGAATTTTATAGATAACAGTCCATCACCATATCATGCTGTAGAAAATATCATAAAGATTTTAGAAGAGGAGGGTTATCAACCTCTAGATTTATCTTCTTCTTGGATATTGGAAAAGGATCAAAAGTATTATATCTCTATAAATGGTACTGCACTAGCTGCATTTCGTGTAGGAAATCTTGACCATCCTTATTTTAGAATTATAACAAGCCATAGCGATTCCCCGGGTTTTAAAATAAAACCTCATGGAAGAATAAAAGAGGATAAGTTTTTAAAACTCAATACTGAGGTCTATGGAGGACCGATTCTATCAACATGGTTTGACCGTACTTTATCGATAGCAGGAAGAGTATTCTATGAAGGAGACAATCCATATACACCGCATATGGAACTTCTAAATATTGAAGAAGACTTGTTGACGATTCCAAATATTGCCATTCATATGAACCCTAAAGTAAATAAAGGGATGGATTTCAATCCCCAAAAAGACACCTTGCCTTTTTTAGGATATATAAAAAAAGAATTAGAGGAAGAGTCTCTTGAGGAAATGCTAAAAAGCAGATACAGTTCAGATAGAAAGATTATTGGATTTGATTTAAATCTGTATGACCGGCAAAAAGGTACTAGAATAGGAATGGATAAGGAATTCTATCATGTCGGAAAACTAGATAATCTAGCTATGGCATTTAGTTCTGTTCAAGCTTTGTGGAAGAGTGGGAATAGTGAAAATACATCTATGGTTTGCATCTTCGATCACGAGGAAATAGGTTCAGGAAGCAGGCAGGGGGCGCTAAGTCCGATTTTATCCGATATTATAAAACGAATATGTTTTTATAAGAACAATAAGTACGAAAATTATTCAAAAGCTATGGCGAATTCCTTTGTGATTTCTGCAGATCAAGCTCATGGAGTTCATCCGAATTATCCTGAAAAAGCGGATCCTACTCATAAACCTCTATTGAATCAAGGGCCTGTTCTTAAAGTGTCTTCCTCTATGAGCTATAGTTCAGACGGTTATTCTATCTCTGTTATTAAAAGTCTTTGCGATAGAGAAAAGATACCCTATCAAGTTTATACCAATCGTTCAGATGTAAAGGGAGGTTCTACCTTAGGTCCGTTATTGTCCAGACAGCTGCCAATAGCAAGTGTTGATTTGGGCAATGCGATTTTTGCTATGCATTCTATTCGAGAGATGGGGGGAGTCAAAGACCAAGAATGGATGGAACAGCTTTTCGAAGCTTTCTTTGATTAGAATTCGACCCATTCTTTTTTACAGCGGGAAACAGACTCTTTCATCAATACATCCATAGCATCTACAGTGCGTTCTTTTAATCCTGTTGGTATCTCAAGGGATGAAAGTTCGGTACAGGCAAGTATTACTTTAATATTTTTATAAATAAACCAATCGATCAATTGATTGAATTCTTGAGAAAAAATTACCTTATTGTTTTTCATATTATAGATCGTATCCATTACAATCTTTTGCTGTTTGCTATCCAAGGGGACTGAATACAGTCCTCTTTTTTTTGCGTATTTATCATAAACACCGCTTTTTACAGTACCATCCGTTCCCATTACAACGATTTTTGCAGCAGGTGTTTCATCAGCGATTTTTTTGATCGTTTCATCAATCATATTGATAATAGGGATATCTGTCATACTTTGAATATCATCATAATAGTAGTGAGAAGTGTTGCAGGGAATCGCTATATGATCCACTTTAGCAAACTCTAATATCGACAGGGCTTCTTTAAAATGGCTTAGAAGAAGAGTGCTGTCTCCACTTTCGATAGTTTGTGTACGGTCCGGCATTTTGCAGTGGTTTAACACAACCATATCTAGATGATCTTGATCTTTGTCCGCTTTTGTATGCAAAGTAATATTTTCCATAAATTTAGCGGTAGCATAAGGACCCATACCGCCGATAACGCCTAATTTAAATTCTGACATAGTATACCTTCTTTCGTTATTTTTACAAAGGATTTTCTTTATTATAACATGATTAAAATCTTTTTTAATAAACCTAAAATTATTAGAAATAAAGAGATATTGGAAGAAATATAGAGAATTTATGATATAAAATTCAATTTATAACAAAAAACAGCGGTTGATAACTTAAAAAAATTAACGTATACTTAAGAAGTCGTCGAGAGACGGGGTGTAGCGCAGTCCGGTAGCGCACGTGGTTTGGGACCATGGGGCCGGGGGTTCGAATCCTCTCACCCCGACCAAAAATTACAATTTTATTGTAAGACGACAGAAGATCAGCTTATGGCTGATCTTTTTTTATTTACTTTTATTAAACATCTCTTCTTTAAAAAAAAGTTAAACTCAAGAAAATTTTATACTTCTTTATAGTTAAACCGAAGTCTTGGGTATATATCCTAATAGGAAGTTAAATGATAAAAAATATGAGGAGGAAGAAGATGTTTGATTTTTTAAAAAAGAAAAAAGAAGAAAAAGCCCCTGTGGATAATGGGGTATTGTATCCAGCGGCAGAAGGACGATTATTGAATATAGAGGATGTACCTGACGAGGTTTTTTCTAAAAAGATGATGGGGGATGGTTATGCAGTAGAGCCTTCCGCAAATACTTTTTATAGTCCATGCGATGGAAAAGTATCTCTTATTCCTGAAACCCTTCATGCGGTAGGAATTACTGCCGACACAGGAGCAGAAGTTTTGATCCATATCGGTATGGATACAGTTAATCTGAAAGGAGAAGGGTTTACCGCGAAAGTGAAAGAAGGAGATGTTGTAAAAGCAGGAGATCCATTAGTTGAAGCGGACCTAGATGCTATACGAGATAAAGTGCCTTCTACAATCACTCCTGTAATTATTACAAATATTGATGAATATGATATTGTTTCATTAGATTTAGAGGGAGATCGTTCAACTCCATGTCTTCAATACAAGAAGAAATAAGTGTTGTTATATCAGACTTAAGATGATATAATAGAAAAGCTTCAGGGCGAGGTTTGTTTCCTCACCGGTGGTATAGTCCACGAACCTTTTTATAAGGCTGATTTGGTGAAATTCCAAAACCGACAGTAAAGTCTGGATAGAAGAAGTTTAACTGGTTTATTTGCCCCGAAGAATAATCGGGGCTTTTTTATGCCCTCAAAGGAGGACTTTATGTCAAAAATTGGTAATATTTCAACAAAGGATATGGTTAAAATAGCAATACTAGGTGCGATCGCTTCTATACTGATGCTTTTTAGATTTCCCCTTCCTTTTGCACCGCCCTTCATGGATATTGACATTTCTGAAGTGCCAGTTTTAATCGGTGGATTTGTCATGGGACCGGTAGCCGGAGTATTTATTGTATTTATAAAACTTATTATTAAATTCTTAACCCAAGGCAGTTCAACCGGGGGAGTAGGAGAGCTTTCAAATTTTATTATTTCATCGGCTTTTGTGGTAACGACTGTACTTGTTTATAATCGAAACCGCACTATGAAAAATGCAGTTATTGCCCTAATGGCAGGTGTATTGAGCATGACAGTATTAGCGACATTAAGCAATTATTTCTTTATATTTCCTTTATATGGTATTGATCTGGCAGAATTTGGGCGCAGTTTTACAGAAACAAATCCATATGTATCAGGAGCTGGAACCTTTATACTTTTCTCTATGGTGCCTTTTAACTTGATAAAAGGAACACTCACAAGTATAGTTGTTATGCTGTTATATAAGCATATTGCACCGTTGTTGAAAAAGTATTAAAAGACATCTCTCTTTAACAGAGAGGTGTTTTTTGATTCTGAAATCCCTGTGCTATAATGGAAGAGGTGTTGAATATGTATAAAAAAATTATAAATAATAAAAATGAAATGAAAGACTTCGGCTATCGATTAGCCGAAATATTGAAAAATGGTGATGTGCTTTCTCTTGTTGGCGGCATGGGTGCAGGTAAGACAACCTTGACGCAGTTTATAGGAGAAGGGTTGGACATAAAAGAATATATTACAAGTCCGACTTTTTCCATTGTACAAAGCTACCAAGGGAAGAAAGAAGTAAATCATATCGATCTTTATCGAATAGAAGATGCGAGAGAACTGGAGTCTATCGATATGGACCAGTATTTATATCCGGAGGGCATTACCATTATTGAATGGGCATCTAGAGCTCCTGAATATATGCCGCGAAATAAAATGGATATTTTTATTGATTCTATAGACGAGGAGAAACGAGAGATCCGAATTGAAGGCAAAAACAATTGGGAACAGAAGCTGATAAAGGAGCTTGAAATATGATTGTATTAAGTGTAGATACCTCTACAATGATTTCATCTTGTGCATTGCTGGAAGATGGAGTTATTATAGGCGAGATGAATATTAATCAGCAGAAAACCCATAGCGAAACTTTAGTACCTATGATAAAAGATATGCTTGTGAGACTTGAAGTAAGACCGGAGAAGATTGATTTATATGCTGTAGGAAAAGGGCCAGGATCATTTACAGGTCTTCGTATAGGAATGACCACTGTCAAAACGATGGCTCAAGTTTTCAAAAAGGATATTATAGGAATTTCTACATTAGAAGCTCTGGCTTATTCTGTAGCTTCTTCGAAAAAAATAGTTCCTCTTTTAGATGCCCGGGGAGGCAGAGTATATTATGGAATATACCGATGGGAAAACCAGATATTAGAGGAAATAGAAAAAGACGAGTTGATTTATTTAGATGAATTATTGGAACGGCTCCCTGATGAAGATTATATTTTTGTAGGAGAAGGCGCAAGGATTTACAAAGACACTTTGATAGACCGAGGTTTTAACGTTGCGGCGGAGTCTTTAAACAGCTGTGTTGGCAAAGCCTTCTGCCTGCTCGCTCTTGAAAAACGCGAAAAAGGAATTTTAGATAATCTTTATACATTGGCTCCTGAATATATACGCAAATCTCAAGCTCAACGAGACCTTGAGTTAAAGGAGGGGAAAAGCAGTGATCATTCGAGAAATGAGTCTAAAGGATCTAGATACAGTTGTTGATTTAGAAAAAGAGCTTTTTTCCGATCCTTGGAGTTATAAAAGTTTTCTTCACGAATTAACCAATAATCAGATATCCCATTATTTTGTTCTTGAAAATGAAAACATCATAATAGGGTATTTCGGGTTTATTATAGTGCTGGATGAATGCCAAATTTATAATATTGCCGTAGCAAAAGAATTTCAAAGCAGAGGATACGGGAAAAAGATGATTGAATTTATCATCGATTTCTGTAAAAAGAAAGATGTGAAATGGATCATTTTAGAAGTGCGGGAATATAATTTTCCAGCTTTGGAACTTTATATGAAGTATGGTTTTAAGAAAGCTGCCAGGATTCAAGGCTACTATCGCCATCCTTTAGAAGATGGTATTTTAATGAAGTTGGAGTTGAGAGAATGAAAGATTTAATTTCTATGGCTATTGAGACTTCCTGCGATGAAACATCGGTAGCTGTATTAAAAAATGGACGGGATGTATTAGTGAATCTGATATCCTCGCAAATAGATGTGCATAAGCGTTTTGGAGGAGTTGTACCGGAAGTTGCCAGCAGGATGCACTTAGAAAGTATTAACAATATAATTGAGGAAGCTTTAGAAGAAGGAGATATAGGTTTTGAAGATTTGGATTTTATTTCCTGTACAAAGGGCCCTGGCCTTATCGGTGCATTGCTGGTAGGGGTATCTGCCAGCAAAGCTTTGTCTTACTCCCTGGGGATACCCCTTGTCGGCGTAAATCATATGCAAGGTCATATTTGCGCAAACTATATCAGCCACAAAGAACTGGAACCTCCCTTTATCAGTCTTGTCGTTTCTGGGGGACATACTTATTTGATAGAAGTATTAAGTTATGCTGATTATAATATTATCGGCAGAACAAAAGATGATGCTGCAGGAGAATCTTTTGATAAAATCGGCAGAGCAATGGGCCTCTCTTATCCGGGAGGACCTCAAATCGACCGGCTTGCAAAACAGGGAAATCCGAAAGCAGTTGATTTTCCAAGAGTTATGATGGATTCCAAAGATTATGACTTCAGCTTTTCAGGATTAAAGACAGCGGTTCTTAATTATATAAATCATCAAAAACAGAAAGAGGAAGATCTAAATGTAGAAGATATCTGCGCCAGTTTTCAGGCTTCTGTGATGGATGTATTAGTAGAGAAAAGTTTTCGCCTTGCTCATGAAAAGGGGTACAAGATCATTGCTGTTTCTGGTGGAGTAGCTGCTAACTCAGAGCTTAAGAAACGGATGGAGGAACGGGGACAGGAGGAGAATATAAAAATTTATTTTCCAGAGCCGATTCTTTGTACAGATAACGCAGCGATGATCGGCTGTGCCGGCTATTATGATTTTATCAATGGGAAGACAGAGGATCTAGACATGAGAGTTGATCCTAATTTAGAGTTATAGGAGTAGTTTTATGAAACAGATTATGGATCTTCATACACACACTAGTTTTTGCAATCATGCTTATTCCAGCTTGAAAGAAAATATGGATTACAGTCATGAAATCGGATTAAAGGTTTTGGGGTGGTCGGAGCATGGATATGGTATGCCTGGGACGACTGTCCGGCCAATGTTTTTTAACTTCAGGGTGATTCAAGATTATTATAAAGATGTTCGTATTCTAAAAGGGATGGAAGCGAATATCTTCAATTATCAAGGAGATATTTTTGAAGAAGAAGTTTTAGGAAAGATGGATTATGTAATTGCAAGTCTTCATAAAAATACGATTAAACCCGGAACGATAGAAGAAAATACAAATGCCGTTATGAAAGCGATGGATAATCCCAGGGTAAATATTTTAGGCCATATCGATGATGGCACTTTTCCTTTGGATTACAAAACTATTGTCCAAAAGGCTGCTGATAAGAATATTGCAATCGAGGTGAACAATTCCTCTTTTATCGAAAAAACATTTCGAAAAGATTCTAAAAAGAATATTCAGGAGATTTTAAATTGGGCAAAAACATATAAAACAAAAATTATTATGAACTCAGATGCACATATCCATTATGAAATTGGAAATGTGGATCTATCGATAGAGCAGGCTGCGAAAAATGATTTTCCAGAAGAGCTTATTATTAATAATAGTATCGGTAAATTGGAAAAACTTTTAGAAATGAAAGTGCTATAAAGTGCGGTTTGAAATAAGGAAGGAGCGAAAGCTCCTTTTTCATTCCAGTAAAATGAGAATTGTTATTAAAACATAGACTATCTATTTATCTTTATAAACAATTATGGTATAATAGTTAGCGTAAGATAACATGATATTGATTATCAATTATCGTTTTATTAATAATTACTAATGGGAGGCGAGAATTATGGATTTATCTATGGCGCCCTTACATCAGAATTTTTGTATTCAGCGTATTAGAGGAAAAGACAAAGTGATAAAACAATTATCTAATATGGGTGTTCAAAAGGGAAAAGAGATTATGGTTATTTCAGAAAATGGCGGTAATCTAGTGATCCGCATAGCAGATACACGAATTGCAATCAGCAAAGAACTAGCAAGAAAAATTATTATTTAGCAATCATTAGTAATATATATAGCAAAAGGAGTTTGATTAAATGAAGCTTAACGAGGCTGAAATAGGACATTCATACAAAGTCCTTTCTCTAAAAGGAGAAGGAAAGGTTAAAAGAAGATTGAGGGATATGGGGATTATAAGAGGTACGATTATTAAGTATCACAAAGTAGCTCCCTTAGGAGATCCTCTTCAAATAACTTTAAGAGGGTATGAACTGAGTCTTAGAAAACAAGATGCAGAAATAGTTGAAGTAGAAAGAGTGGAGGAGTAAAATGACTTTAAATATTGCATTGGCGGGAAATCCAAATGCTGGTAAATCCACTCTTTTTAATCTGTTAACAGGAAGCGAGCAGTATGTAGGAAACTGGCCGGGTGTAACGGTAGAAAAGAAAACGGGAAAATATCTTAAAGATTCTTCTATCAATCTAATTGATTTACCTGGAGTATATTCTTTAACACCTTATTCAATGGAAGAAGTTGTTACAAAAGAGTATTTATTTGAAGAAGTACCAGATGTAATTATCAACATAATCGATGCTACAAATATAGAACGAAATTTATACTTATCAACACAGTTAATAGAATTGGGAATCCCTGTAGTCTTAGCTTTTAATAGAGTCGATATTTTGGATCGAAGAGGCGAAAAAGTTAATTTTAAAGCCATTAGCAAAGGAATGGGCTGTCCAGGTGTTGAAATATCCGCACTTAAAAACTCTGGTATGGACGAGCTTATTGAAATTGCAAAAAGAGAAGCGGAAAAAGGAATCGGCATGGAACATCCTGTTAAGTATTCTGCCGACTTGGAAGGTGCTATCGAAGAGATTTCAAATGCAAGTTCAGAGATTCAAAATCAGTTTAATCGTCGGGGATTTGCGATTAAGATTATTGAAGGCGATGAAGAAACAGTTGATAAGCTTAACTTGAGTCAGGAAGAGAAAGCCAAGATCGACGGAATCGTCGAAAAACTGGAAGAAGATTACGATCTGGAAGGCGAGGATATTCTTGCGGATGAAAGATATGGATTTATTGACGATGTAGTCCGAGGTAATGTAGAAGAAAAGGTTCATATGCTTTCGACTTCAGACAAAATAGATCGGATTGTTACCAATCGATTTTTGGCCATACCAATATTTGCTGCTGTGATGATTGCAATGTACTATATTGCTTTAGTAATAGTCGGCGGAACCTTCAACGACTGGTGGAATGATGTTGTTATAGGAGAGGTCGTTATAGGTAATGTGGGAGCTTTTCTAGAAACGACAGCAGTAGCGCCATGGCTTCAAAGTTTGATAGTAAACGGAATCTTAGGCGGTGTAGGAGCTGTAATCGGATTCTTGCCTCTTATCATTACGGTGTTTATATTTATCGCTGTATTTGAAGATATAGGATATATGTCAAGAGTTGCATTTATTCTGGATAGAATCTTCAGAAGATTTGGTTTATCTGGAAAATCTTTTATCCCTATTTTGATCGGTGTAGGCTGCTCCGTACCAGGAATTATGGCCACAAGAACTATAGAGAATGATAATGATAGAAGAATGACAATCACGGTAGCGAGTTTTATGCCCTGCGGAGCAAAGACTGAAATTATTGCAGTGTTTGCCGGGTCAATCTTTACAGGTAAATGGTGGTTCGGTCCTTTATGTTATTTTATCGGTATAGTTGCCGTTATTTTAAGCGGTATTATTCTAAAGAAATTCGACCGTTTTGCAGGGGAGCCGATTCCATTCGTTATGGAACTTCCGGAATATCAGCCGCCAAATTTGAAAAATGTAGCAAAAAAGGTTTGGGATCGTTCAAAGGCCTTTGTTATAAAAGCAGGTACTGTTATATTTGCGGCATCGGTATTGGTTTGGATCCTTCAAAATATTTCAACATCTGGCGAATTCCATGAATTTGCACAAGATGGCACAAATAGTCTGCTTTCAGCTATTGGACATGTGTTCGCACCATTCTTTGGTCCGTTGGGATTCGGGAATTGGATAGCAGCTGTGGCTTCTACGCTGGGGCTTGTAGCAAAAGAAATTGTAGTCAGTACATTAGGAGTATTAAGTGGATTGGGAGAAATTACAGCAGAAGATCCGTCTGCTATGACTTTAGCAAGCAGCTTGTTTACTTCTGTCAGCGGTTTAAGCTTCCTAGTCTTTAACCAGTTAACTGTACCTTGTTTTGCGGCAGTAGGAGCTATACGCCAAGAAATGAACAGCAGCAAATGGACATTCTTTGCAATAGGATATCAGCTTATATTCTCTTATCTGATTGCTCTTATGATCTATCAATTCGGCCGTGTTCTTGTATTAGGGGAAGCCTTCAATGCGATGACAGGTGTTGCTATAGCAGTATTGATATTCTTTATATTTATGTTAGTACGCCCTGAATCGAAAAAAGCAGATAAAAATAGAGATATTGCAACTGAGAATTAATCTAAATAAATAATGAGAAATTAGAGGTGAAAAATGAATATTCAGACTTTAATAGTTCTATTAATTATTATTGCACTTCTAATCCTAGCAGTTCGAAGTGTAAGAAAAAAAGGATCGCCTTGCGGGGGATGTTCCTCTGCAGGAAACTGTCCTCATAGTGCGAAGAAAAAGAAAAATATATAAACAGACTTAAAAGAGCGGTTATTATTAACTATAACCGCTCTTTTATTCTGCAGATTATAATTGGAGATGAAAAGAAAAAAGAACCCGGGATGGGTTCCATAGTCTGCCTGTTATTTGCTTTTTTGGTTCTGATACTGGATGTGGTATTGTTTCGGGCTTAAGGAGTACTTGTTTTTAAACAGCTTGCAAAAATAAGAAGGGCTTTTAAATCCGCATAGATTTGAAATTTCGTTTACCGAATAGTTTGTTTTTTCTAAATACTGTTTTGCTTTTTTCAGCCTAAAATATAATATAATATCTGGTAGAGATTTTCTTGTTTCGCTGCGAATCAAATAGGACAGATAGGATCTGCTGATATTAAAGTTTTTTGACAGATCGTCCAAAAGTATATTCTGATCACAGTTGTTATGGATGTAAATAATTAAGTTTTTGATCAATGGACTAGTGCTGGCGTTAATCAAATGATCCTCAGTAACACTGTAGAATGTGACCATTTCATTAAGTATATGTATAAGGTCGCCAGAGTTTGTAGTGCGATTGAGTTTTTTTGCATATTTTCTTCTTACGCTTAAGTAATTAGCGATGGTTTTAGAATCAGAAAAGTATTTTACACTGTTCCAATAAAATATTCCATTAAGCTCAGAAAGAAAAACCTTGCTGCGCCGAATACATTTTGGTGTATCTTTAATGTTTTTAGCAAGCAGTCCTGCCAATTTTATAGATTCTTCTTGGTTTTTGTCGCGCACTGCACGAATTAAATTGTGTTCTAATATAATCATGATAAAATCCTAATATAATAATAAAGTAATTGCTGATATTATTATACCTTTTATATACGATTAATACAACTATTTTAAAACAAAATGTTTCAAATGATTACAAATGTGACAAAAAGGTAAAAAAAATTAATTTTCTTGTCATATTTTTGTAATAAGTTTGTTACTACTTTGAAATTGGGTTATAATATGCGTTGTGAATAAGAATTATTAGAATAAATTATAATTAAAGATGAATAAGGAGATGGATATTAAGATGTTTTTAAAAGCAAAGAGGATATTTGCGTTTTTATTGCTGTTGACCTTTATGATTACACCTTTTGGCAATATATCAATGGCATCAAGAGATGAAGCCGTTCAAGGAAGTGCTTCTAAATTTGTATTAAGCCGTAAAGAAGTAGTAAAAGGCAATGAAATTGTATTGGATTATCAATCAGAAGAGGAAGCGGAAGCGGTACTAGTTTACAATACACCGTCAGGCAATAAAAAAGAAGTACATCTAGACTATAACGAAGACAGTGGGATGTATTCTACTGCCATTACACCGGATGAAGCCGGAGAATGGACAATAGACACTGTTTTGCTTAATGGAAATAATGTTTCATCAAGCAGTTATGAGTTAGATTTTAAAGTATTTGAATCCGTTAAGGATCAGTATGGAAAAGAAGGCCCTTTTATATATGATGATGCTTTTCAGGACGAGCCAAAGGTTTTAGTATCTGATTTAAACCAATTAATCAGCCAAGTATACGGTATCGACCAACAAGGAAATACAACTGAGCTTACGGTAAGAATCCAAGGCAGCGGAGTTGATGAAGTTTTTAATGTATATAATGACGGCTCTTCAGTAATTACAGATGAAAACAGTTCAAAATATCAACCTGGCTCTTATACATTGACATATAGTATTGAAGGCGGAAGCGATGTGGTAAAGACTTTACATATTGTTTCTGATGTAGCCGACAGCAATTTTGTTCGATTATCGGGAGAAGAAGTTTCTTTAAGCGCAAACACCGAAGTTGCACGTGTTGCAGGGAAAAATCGTTATGGAACTTCTGTTGAAATATCTAAAAATACTTACAATAAAGCGGATAGTGTAGTTATCGCAAATGGAACAAAATTTGCTGATGCATTAGCATCCTCTTCTTTAGCTAGAAATTTAAAAGCACCACTTTTATATGCAGCGGGTTCTAAATTAAACCCTGAAGTAAAAGCAGAAATAAAACGCCTTGGGGCTAAGAATGTATATATAATGGGCGGTTTTGCAGCGGTAAGCAGAGAAATTGAAGCAGAACTAAGCAGAGAAAAACTTAATATTATAAGAATTTTTGGTGGGAATCGTTTTGAAACTTCTATAGAAATTGCAAAACAAGTAAAAAAATTCAAATCTCAAAATAAAGCTATTTTAACAAACGGAGACAGTTTTGCAGATGCATTATCTGCAGGAGCCTACTCTGCGCAAAACAGCATTCCTATGTTCTATACAACAAAGAATAAATTAGAAGCTAAGACAAAGAAATATATCAAAGACAGCGGCGTTAAAGAGATTTTAGTTGTCGGCGGGGCAGCAGTGGTTTCAAATAATGTTGTCAAAGAACTGACTTCAATGGGTGTAAATGTTAAACGTATTGAAGGATCTAACAGATATGATACAAGTATAAAATTTGCTCAAACCTATTATAAAAATCCAAGTACTGTAGTGATGGCAAGCGGTATGGATTTTGCAGATGCCTTAGCAGGCGGAGTGTTCGCAGCTTCTAAAAATGCATCTATGGTACTTGCTTCTGAAAAGCTTTCATCTGCAGCAAACAGCTATGTTACAGCATCTGGAGTAAGCAGTATCTATATTTTAGGCGGAGAGAAAGCGGTAAGCGGCAGCATCTTTAGTGCGCTGTCTTCTAGCGAAACGACTACTCCTCAACCGGCGCCGGCACCTGTACCACAGCCAAAACCTCAACCAACTCCTAAACCTAATCCAAGCACGAAGGGCAAGATAAAGATCATGCTTGATCCAGGACATGGAGCTGGAAGCAAACACAATAGAGGATTTATAGGCGGCAACGAAGGAGACAGCAACTGGGCTTATCATTTAATCCTTAAAGAAGAGCTTGAAAGAAGAGGATTTATTGTAGGGACAACTCGTCCTAGAAAAACAGATGATCCGTCTTTGGCAGCAAGAGGACAAGCAGGACGGGGATATGACTTGCTTCTATCTCTTCATACAAATGCGACTGGAACTAAAAACCTGGCATCAGGTGCGGAGATCTATGATGATGTAAATCCTAGATATTCAAACAAGACTCTTGCTTTGAAATTAGGAAATGCAATAGCACGTTCTCAAGGAATACGAATGAGAGGTGTTTTCTACAGAAAGTTAGACAACTCTACAAACTGGTATGGAGTGTTAAGAAACAATGAAGCGAAGAACGGATTCTTAGTGGAGCACTGTTTCCATGATAACCCGACAGAGATTCGCAATTACGTCAGAAATTACCGTAAAGTAGCTGTTGCGTCAGCAAATGCTCTCGCAGAGTACTACGGTATGAAATAAAAAAAGAGAAGAAGGAAGAGTTCAAAAGAATTCTTCCTTTTTTTTGTTTAAAAGCATGTTACACGGGTATATTTTATAATTGAGTTTGGATGTATTATTACTAGTCAAAATAGATAGCGTTATGATATAATTAGAGAATATGATTTAGTAAAGATTATTGGAGGAATAAAATGAGCGTAGTATTAGAATCAAAAGAAAATAATAGAGCAGTATTTACAGTAGAGGTATCTCAAGAAGATTTCCAAGGGGCTATTAAAAAAGCTTATGCAAAAAACAAGAGCAGATTTAATGTTCCAGGCTTCCGTAAGGGAAAAGTACCTATGAAAGTGATTGAGATGAATTATGGCAAGGAAATCTTCTATGAGGACGCAATCAACATTCTTTTACCAGACGCTTATGAAAGTGGAGTAGAAGAATTAGAATTAAACCCTGTTGCAACACCTGAAGTCGATGTGGAAAAAATCGATGAAGAAAACCCAGTGGTTTTCAAATTTGAAGTAGATGTTCGTCCTGAGCCTGTACTAGGAGACTATTCGAATTTAGAAGCAGAAATCGAAGATTACTCTGTAAACGATGCAGATGTAGATGCTGTTGTTGAGAGCGCATTAGAGACAAATGCCCGCATTGAAAAAGTGGAACGTGAAGCAAAAGACGGCGACACTGTTAATATCGACTTTGAAGGTTCGGTAGATGGAGAGGTTTTCGAAGGCGGAACTGCAGAAAACTATGATCTTACTTTAGGATCAAATTCTTTTATTCCAGGTTTTGAAGAACAATTAATCGGCAAAAAACCAGGTGAAGAAGTTGAAGTGAATGTTACATTCCCTGAGGATTATCATGAAGAATCTTTAGCAAATAAAGATACTCTATTTAAAGTAAAAGTAAATTCAATCAGTGAAAAAATCAAACCGGAATTAGATGATGAATTTGTAAAGGATATTTCCGAGTTTGACACATTAGAAGAATATAAAGCAGATATCAGAAAAAATCTTGAAAAAGAGAATGAAGCTTCTTTAGAAAGTGCAAAACAAAACAAAGCTATTGAAGCATTGGTAAATGTTACTGAAATGGATATTCCAGAGTCTATGATCAACAATCAATTAGATCAAGATTACGATAACTTTACAAAACGTATTCAAAGCATGGGCCTAGGAATTGACCAATATTATACAATTACAAACTCAAGCGAAGAACAAGTTCGCGAGGAACTACGAGTAAATGCAGAAAATCAAGTGAAAGCAGATCTTGCATTAGATGCTTTGGTTGCAAAGGAAAATCCTGAAGTTTCAGATGAAGATATCGATGCAGAACTTGATAAACTAGCAGAACAATATAGTCCAGACGACAAAGAAAAGTTTATTGAAAACATGAAGAAGGGTGGAAGCCTTGATTTTATTAAAGACAGCGTAGTAAGACAAAAAGCTGTTAAGAACTTGATCGACAGTGTAAATTTCAAGGTGAAAAGTAAATAATCCTAATTCTTCAGTCATTTAAGGAGGAAATTATGGCATTAATACCAATGGTAGTAGAGCAGACAAATCGTGGTGAAAGATCCTACGATATTTACTCTAGATTATTAAAAGATCGAATTATTTTTCTAAGCGGCGAAGTTCACAATGATATGGCAGACTTGATTGTAGCTCAATTATTGTTTTTAGAATCAGAAGATCCAAAGAAAGATATTCAAATATATATTAATTCTCCAGGAGGATCTGTTTCGGCAGGGCTTGCGATTTATGACACTATGAAATATGTGAAACCGGATGTAAGCACAATCTGTATCGGAATGGCGGCAAGTATGGGAGCTGTGCTTCTAGCGGCTGGAACAAAGGGGAAAAGATACGCACTTCCAAATGCAGATGTTATGATTCATCAGCCTTTAGGCGGAAGTCAAGGTCAGGCAGAAGATATTCGTATTCAAGCGGAAAAAATTCTTAAAGTTCGAGATCAATTAAATAAAATTTTAGCAGATCAGACAGGACAGCCATTAGATCGTATTGCAAAAGATACGGATAGAGATTTTTATATGTCTGCAGAAGAAGCGAAAGAATACGGTTTGATCGATGAAGTCATCGCTCACGCTAAGTAAGGAGACCGAATGCCGAATAATATAGAAGAGAAAGTAAGCTGTTCTTTTTGCGGGAAATCTTCGGATGAAGTCCGTAAATTGATAGCGGGTCCAGGTGTCTATATTTGTGACGAATGTGTTGAACTTTGTATGGATATCATCGATGAGGAAGTGCTTTCAAAGGAGCCTCAACAGGGTTATTCCATGGGTGAGACACCTACACCGAAACAAATAAAAGAGATACTGGATCAATATGTTATACAACAAGAACAGGGCAAAAAGGCTTTATCTGTTGCTGTTCATAATCATTATAAACGGATACAAAATACCAGTTCAGATAGCGACATTGAACTTCAGAAATCGAATATTCTTTTGGTTGGTCCAACAGGTTCGGGTAAAACTCTCCTTGCTCAGACCTTAGCAAGAATATTGGATGTACCTTTTGCCATAGCTGATGCGACTACATTAACAGAAGCGGGCTATGTGGGGGAAGATGTTGAAAATGTCATTTTGAAATTAGTTCAAGCCGCTGATTACGATATAGAAAAAGCAGAAAGGGGTATTATCTATATCGATGAAATAGATAAAATCACTAGAAAATCTGCGAACCCTTCCATTACCAGAGATGTGTCAGGGGAAGGTGTTCAGCAGGCGCTTTTGAAAATAGTTGAAGGAATGATAGCGAATGTTCCGCCTCAAGGCGGGAGAAAGCATCCTCATCAGGAATATATTCAAGTAGATACGACGAATATTTTATTTATAGTGGGCGGAGCTTTTGACGGACTGGATAAAATTATCAGCGAAAGAAAAGAAACAAAATTCATTGGATTTGGAGCAGATATTTCTCAGAGAAATGAAAAAACTTTCGACCAGCTTATCAGAGAAGTGCAGCCTGAAGACCTTATCAAATTTGGATTAATTCCAGAATTTGTCGGCAGAATACCCGTTATTGTTTCGTTAGAAGAATTGGACGAGGATTCTCTAGTAAGAATATTATTAGAGCCGAAAAATGCCATAGTCAAGCAGTATCAAGAGCTTTTCAGAATGGATGATGTGAATTTAGAATTTACAGAAGAAGCGCTTCGAGCTATTGCAAAAAGAGCATATGAACGAAAAACTGGAGCTAGAGGACTTCGTTCCATTATAGAAAATATTTTAATGGATATCATGTTCGAGATTCCTTCCCGTGACGATGTCGAAACAGTTATCATAACCGAAGAATCTGTTGCAGAAGGTGCTGAGCCGGAATTAAAATTAAAAGAAAAATAGGAGATAGCTCACTTTTAGTGAGCTATTTTCATCATAAAGAAAAGGAGGGATTTTATGGCAACGATTGATTACAATATTACTGAAGAGGTATTGCCGATAATTCCCATAAGAGGATTATGGATTTTTCCCCATAATGTTCTGCATTTTGATATTGGAAGAGAAATTTCATCCAAGGCGATGGATGAAGCATTGATGAATGACAGCAAAGTGTTTTTAGCAAGTCAAAAAGATCTGCGCGTAGAAGATCCATTGCCTTCGGATTTTTATCATATAGGTACAGTAGCAGAAATAAAACAAACTTTAAAACTACCAAACGGAAATACTAGAGTTCTTGTAGAAGGTTTATATAGAGGAGTTATCGATTCTTTTGAAGACAATTCCGAGTTTTATGAAGCTAAGATTGATGTGTATGAATACTCACCTGAAGATATAGAGATGAATACAGAAGTCACAGCTGCTGTACGATTATTAATGAATGATGCTAGAGAATATCTAAGTTTGAATTCGAATTTATCGACAGAAATGCTTATGGCTGTTGTGGATATTGAAGATCCCAGCCGTTTATCGGATGTGCTGACGTCTTATCTTAATTTAAAGAATGAAGAATATTTCCAATTATTGTCTGCTTTTGATGTTTATGACAGAATGCTGTCTCTTCACAGTATTATGAAGAGAGAGATAGAATTTCTTCACATCGAAAATAATATCAATCAAAAAGTAACTCAAAAAATGAATCAGTCTCAGAAGGAATATTTCCTTCGGGAACAGATTAATGTTATTCGGGATGAATTAGGAGATACGGAAGATACGGATCAATATATCGACGACTATATGGCTAAACTCGATGAACTAGAGCTGGATGAGGATTCTAGAGAATATGTGGAAAAAGAAGTAAAGAGACTTCGTTCTATGTCGCCGGGCTCGCCGGAAGTTTCAGTTGTACGAAACTTTTTAGATCATGTTATGGATCTTCCATGGGGAAATAAAACAGATGATGATACTGATATAAAATTTGTACGAAAGACTTTAGAAAAAGAACACTACGGTTTAGAAGATGTAAAGCAGAGAATCGTAGAGTTTATCGCTGTAAAGAAGATGAAAGGCAATCTAAAAGGGCCGATCATCTGCTTAGTAGGACCGCCTGGAGTTGGAAAGACGTCTATTTCGAAATCGATAGCTCATTCCTTAAACCGCAAATTCATCAGCATGCGGTTAGGGGGGGTTCGGGACGAAGCTGAGATACGAGGCCATAGGCGAACCTATATCGGAGCAATGCCTGGTAGAATTATCACACTTTTAGAAAAAGTAAAGGTGAATAATCCTGTCTTTCTATTGGATGAAATTGATAAATTGGCTTCTGATTTCCGAGGAGATCCGGCATCTGCACTCCTTGAAGTCCTAGATCCGGAACAAAACGACAGTTTTGTGGATCACTTTATGGAGATACCTATCGACCTGTCTAATACCTTTTTTGTAACGACAGCAAATAGTACAGATACGATTCCATCTGCGCTGCTGGATCGTATGGAAGTCATTCGGATTTCAGGGTATACCGATGATGAAAAATACAATATTGCACAAAAATATCTTATTCCAAAACAATTAAGAGAAAATGGTGTGAATAAGGATGATATCACCATCACACGGGATACTATCCGTTCGATTATAAACAATTATACAAGAGAAGCTGGTGTTCGTAATTTAGAGCGAAATATCGGGACTGTGGTGCGTAAAGCAATCATTAAGCTTTTAGAAGGGGACGAAAAACCGGTTAAAGTAACAAAAAGCAATCTGCCGGACTTTTTAGGGCCGAATAAAAGAGTAGACGACGACATTCCGAAAGAAGATTCCGTTGGGGTTGTCAACGGCCTTGCTTGGACACAAGTAGGGGGGGAGATTCTTACCATAGAAGCCAATATTATGGACGGAAGCGGCAAAGTCCAATTAACGGGTCAGCTGGGGGATGTAATGAAAGAATCTGCCATGGCAGCTATTTCATATCTAAGAAGCCATGCAGAAGAATTCGATCTTCCTAAAGAGTTCTATAAAAATAAGGATATCCATATTCATGTACCGGAAGGAGCCGTGCCAAAGGATGGCCCGTCTGCTGGTGTAACTATGGCAACAGCGGTGTTATCAGCGATAACAGGCAGAAAAATCAGACATGATATAGCGATGACTGGCGAAATCACCCTTAGAGGAAGAGTCCTTCCTATCGGTGGTGTGAAAGAAAAAGTTTTAGCAGCCAATCGATACAATATTCATCATATTATTTTACCAGAAGCGAATAAAAAAGATGTAAATGATATCCCTGAAAAAATCAGAGATAAAGTTAAATTTGATTATGTTTCAGAAATAAAAGATGTTTTTAAAATAGCAATACACGCGTAAAAAATAAAAATCGGTATTCTTATGTTCCATTAAGATGCCGATTTTGTTTTATTTAAGAAGAAATATACGTTAATATAAAAACATGGTGACCACAATATGTAGATTATATTTTTGTATTCAATTATATTATTAGAAATAATGTATAATTCTCCAAAATATATCAGCTTATGAAAGGTTCTTTGAATAAATATGAAATAACACTATATATAGTGGTTCGACATCTTGTGATTGCTAAATATACCGTTACGAGTTATAATGAATTTGCTAGAAAATACATTATAACTCGTAGGGGTAATACCTATACCATGGTATATAAAATTATATATTATGATATAAGCATTACTCCTATTATAAATAGGAGGCAGGATCATGATTAAGGTATATAAAAGAAGCGGAGAACAAGTTCCATTTAATAAAGAAAAAATCGTATTGGCTATTGAAAAGGCGATGAGCAGCAGTACAGGAGTTTTTCAAGAAGGCTTAGCAGACCGCATCGCTTATGAAATTGAAGATAATGCAAAAAGCAGCGATAAAACATTTTCAATATACGATATAGAGGAACAAGTTTACTATAAACTTATTCAATACAATAATCCTGCAACAGCAAGAGCCTATGAAAACTATAAGGCTGTACAGCGTTTTAAAAGAGAAAGCAATACTACAGACGAAAGTATTATCGGTTTGCTGCAAAAAGACAACGAATCTGTTATGGAAGAAAATTCCAATAAGAATCCTGTCATTGCTTCCACACAAAGAGATTTGATTGCAGGGGAAGTTTCAAAAGATATTGCCCGCAGAAAAATGATCCCTACAGATTTATTAGAAGCTCATGACGAAGGAGCAATACATCTTCATGATATGGATTATATTATTCAGCCGATGTTTAACTGCTGTTTGGTAAATATGGAAGATATGCTGGACAAAGGGACAGTTGTAAACGGAAAATTAATCGAAACACCAAAATCTTTCCAAGTAGCCTGCAATGTGATGACGCAGATTATCGCCCAAATAGCTTCCAATCAGTATGGCGGTCAAAGTATCGATATCCGCTGTTTAGGCAAGTACTTAAGAAAAAGCTATGAGAAAAACTACAAACTTGCTTTTGAAACATTAGGAAATCAAGAGCTGGCATCTGCTATGGCAGATAAAATGACAAAAAAAGATCTAGAGTCTGGTATCCAAACAATCCAATATCAGATCAATACCTTAATGACAAGCAATGGTCAAGCCCCTTTCGTGACTTTATTTATGTATATCGAAGAAGGAGACTATTTTAAAAACGAAACGGCTGATATTATTGAAGAAATCTTAAAACAGCGTATCCAAGGAATAAAAAATGAAGCAGGAGTATATGTAACACCCGCATTCCCGAAATTAATCTATGTATTGGACGATAATAACGTAAACCATGGTTCAGAATACTATTATTTAACACAATTAGCTATCCGATGTACAGCAAAGAGAATGTATCCTGACTATATATCTGCAAAAAAAATGAGAGAAAACTACGAAGGCAATGTATTTTCTCCTATGGGATGCAGAGCATTCCTTTCTCCATGGAAAGATCAGGAAGGAAATTATCAGTTTAACGGCCGCTTTAATATAGGTGTATGTACCATAAATCTTCCTCAAATAGGTATTCTATCCGATGGAGATGAAGATAAATTCTTTGAAATATTAGAAAAGAGATTAGAGCTTTGTAAAAAAGCAGGGATTATGAGATATGATCACTTAAAAACAGTGACAAGCGATTCCTCTCCAATCCACTGGCAGCATGGAGCCATAGCAAGACTTGGCCAGCATGAGTCTATCGCACCTCTTTTAACAGGAGGCTATGCAACGGTAACACTTGGCTATATCGGGATATACGAAGCTACATTGTTAGTAAAAGGCATTTCTCAAACGGCTCCCAGCGGAAAAAGATTTGCTTTAAAAATAATGGAAGTAATGAATCGAAAGATCAGCGAATGGAAAGAAGAAACAGGATTAGGATTCGCGCTTTACGGAACACCTGCGGAATCTTTATGCTATAAATTTGCGGATAAAGATGTAAAAAGATTTGGAAAGATAGAAAATATCACTGACAAAGGATATTATACCAACTCTTTCCATGTGGATGTACGAGAAGAAATTTCAGCTTTCGAAAAGTTTGACTTTGAAGCAGAATTCCAGCAGCTTTCAAAAGGCGGATGTATTTCCTACGTGGAAATTCCGAATATGAGTAATAATTTAGAAGCCCTTGAAACCATGGTTAATTATATATATGAGCATATTCAGTATGCTGAATTTAATACAAAATCAGATTACTGCCAAGAGTGTGGATTTGACGGAGAAATTATTATTAACGATGAGGGAGAGTGGCAATGCCCGCAATGCGGTAATAAGGATCATTCTACAATGAATGTTACAAGAAGAACCTGCGGATATTTAGGCGAGAATTTCTGGAATGAAGGAAAAACAAAGGAAATTAAAAACAGAGTACTTCATATTTAGGAGTTATTATGAGATATGGACAAATAAGAGAGTTTGATATTGCAAATGGGCCGGGTATCCGGTCCAGTATTTTTGTCACAGGATGCAGCCGCAACTGCAAAAATTGTTTTAATAAAGAATATCAGGATTTTAATTTCGGGTCGGTGTGGGGAGAAGAAGAGACAAAACAAATTTTGAAGTATTTAAATAACACTGTGAATAACGGATTGACAATCTTAGGTGGAGAACCTTTTGAAAATACAGAAGGTCTCCTTTCGATCGTCAGAGAAATAAAGAATAATTCGAAAAAAAGCATTTGGATTTATTCAGGATATACATTTGAATACTTGATACAAAATGAAGAAAATAAGAAACTCCTTCACTTATGCGATGTTTTAGTAGATGGACCTTTTGTGGAAGAACTTAAAGATTTGACGCTGCAGTTTAGAGGATCTTCTAATCAGAGGATTATCGATCTAGTTCAAACTAGACTGGCAAAGCAGATTGTTTTATGGACTGATAGAAAAGAATAAAGAATAAATTAAAACAGGGTAGATGTCTACCCTGTTTTAATTATCCAATGCCACCGTAAAAAATTCCTAGTATATAGACGAGAAGAGTTAGACCGCAGTATACATATTTACCATGAATATAATACTGCTCGCCTAAAGGTTTTAATGCACCTTTATTGACGGCTTGTAATGCAAAATCTTTTGACAAAACCCAAAAGAACATGACACCTGCTAAGAGAGCTCCCAGAGGGATAACGTATATACTGATGACATCCATCCATAACCCAAGTTTAGCAGCATCTTGGATAAAGATCCCAACAAGGAATCCGATTGCGAGTATTATAAAAACAGATGTAGATCTCTTTAATTTGAATTTTTGCTGAAGCAGTTCAACAGGTGTCTCATAAAGATTGATCAAGGAAGAGATACCAGCAAACAATACAGCAACAAAGAACAATATCGCAAAAATAAATCCACCGGGCATCTGCTTAAAAACTTCTGGCATAGTTATAAACATTAGAGGAGGTCCGGCCGTGGGTTCAATACTAAAGGAAAACACAGCGGGCAGTATTACTAAAGCAGCTAACATAGCGGCTAACGTATCAAATATAGCTATGTATTTCGCGTTGGAAGGCGGATCAGACTTATCACTTAAATAGCTGCCATAGACAATTGTTCCGCTACCAGCTAAGGAAAGTGGGAAAAACGCTTGCCCGAGTGCAAAGACCCATGTCTTAATATCTAAAAGCTTCGAGAAATCTGGACGAAACATAAACTCATAACCTGCAGAAGAACCAGGTAGCATAAATGAACGCACTGCTAAAATTATGAATAATAGAAAGAAGGCAGGCATCATAAATCGATTTACTTTTTCTATACCCGAAGATACTCCAGCAATCATTATTACGGCTGTAATTACAATTGCCGAGATATGCCAAAACATACTTCCAAAACTGCCTGCTATACTAGAGAAATATGCACCGCTATCTGCTGTACTTAACATCGATCCTGTAAAAGAACCTACTGTAAAACGTATTATCCACCCTACAACAATAGAATAACCGATAGCAATACCAAGGGAGCCTATGATTGGAATCCAGCCAATAACCTTGCCTGCGTTGCTGCCTCTAGTTTGAGTTGCCTTTGTAAAAGCTCCAAGAGAGCCAGTTCGCATAGAACGGCCAAAAACCATTTCTTCGACGACACCTGTATATCCGATTAAAGCTATAAATATAAAATAGGGAATCAGAAATGCAAAACCGCCAAATTGTCCTACTCTAAAAGGAAACAGCCAGATATTTCCCATTCCAACAGCAGAACCAATGCATGCTAAGATAAACCCCCATTTAGATGTAAATAAATCGCGTTTCTCAAAATTCTTATCCATAATAACTCCTTTATATTTTAAGAAGAGAAAAGAGATTAAATATATTAATTACAATATTTAATCTCTTTTTTGATTTATTTTATAGGTTCTAAATGTGCTTGGAAATGACAAAGGATTTTTGGTTCCCATGTGATTTTGTATCCCTTAACGTCATGAGCACGTTTTTTAATATTGATTAAAGCTTGGATAATAACATCAAAGTGAGATTGAGTATACACTCTTCTTGGAATTGCTAAACGGCAAAATTCAAATTCTGATTTAATTTGCTCACCAGTGTCAGGATCGTTTCCCAACATAAAGGATCCTATATCACAAGTACGGATTCCAGCTTCTTTATATAATTCAATACACAATGTATGTCCAGGAAACTCGTAGTAAGGAATATGAGGGAACATGGCATTCGCATCTACGTAGACACCATGACCGCCAGCGGGATTCTGAATAGCTATGTCGGCTTCCATTAGGTTTGATGCCAAGTATTCCATTTGAGCATTTCGATATTCTAAGTATTGTTCATCGATGCCTTCATATAAACCGATAGCTAAAGCTTCTAGATCTCTTCCTGCCAATCCGCCATATGTTATAAATCCTTCATAGGATATACATTTTTCTTTTACATCTTGATATAAATCTGTATTAGTTTTTATCCCGATGAGACCTCCTATATTAACAATGCCGTCTTTTTTTGCGCTCATTGTAAAAGCATCAGCATATTTAAAGGTTTCTCTAATGATATCTATGATAGAAGTGTTTTTGAATTCCTCTTCCCGATGATGAATAAAGTAAGCGTTTTCCGCAAACCTTGCCGCATCGATATTGAAGAATATATTGTATTTTTTTGCTATTTCAGAAACTTGTCGAATATTAGCCATAGAAACAGCCTGACCACCAGCAGAGTTATTTGTTATGGTCATGACAATCATACCAATATTCTCCTTGCCATATTTATTGATTAAATCTTCGAGCTTTTCTACATCCATATTTCCTTTAAAATCTGCATATTTTGATGGATTTTTAGCTTCTGAACATACACAGTCGATTGGTTTGCCGCCTGATAATGTCACGTGGGCTCTCGTAGTATCAAAAAACATGTTTGAGATTGCTATCTGGTTTTTCTTTAGAATAATAGGGAAGAGGACCTTCTCAGCAGCTCGTCCTTGATGGACGGGTTGAATGTATTCATAACCGAAGATATCTTTTCCAGCTTCAAGCAAATGATAATAACTTTTACCACCTGCATAAGCTTCATCTCCTAACATTATACCTGCCCATTGTTTATCGCTCATAGCATTTGTTCCGCTGTCTGTTAATAAATCAATATAGACATCTTCACCTTTAAGATTAAACATATTGTACTTTGCATCTTCAAGTTTTTTTCTCGCTCTTCACGTGTAGTCATTTTAATCGGTTCAACCATTTTAATTCTGAAAGGTTCTGCCATATACTTTTTCATAAATTTCCTCCTTGAGTATTAAGATGAATTATATAATTCTTATTGTAAAATGAGAATATCATTGCATTAAGAAAAGTCGATAAAAAATTATCAATAAAATTAAAATAATCAAAAATATATTTAAGTTAGATTAACAATATGGAATAAAATTGAGAAAATATTATTAATAATAGATAGAAATAAACGAATTACTTTAAATCTGTCAAATTTGATATACTATTATTAAATAAAGTAAAAGTTTGATTTCTGGAGGTATGTTTTGAGGATTGAGTTGAGGGAGCGATATGTTGAATTAGTGAACTTTTTAGGTCTGGTTTTGGGACCTAGTTATGAAATCGCATTACATGATTTGGCAATGGGAGACAAGTCTGTAATTGCCATTGCAAATGGACATATAACAAATAGGGGATTAGGATCACCTTTATCACCAGCTATGTTAGAAATCATATCATCGGGGCGTTATAAAGAGAAATCTTATGAAGTGAACTATGTTTCAATATCTATGAAAAATAAAGCTTTACGCAGTTCGACAATCTACATTAAAGATAATTTAAAATTAGTGGGTTTATTATGTATTACCTTTGATGATTCTAGATATCAAGATATAAGCAGAGCTGTTATGGGATTATGTCACCCAGATAATTTGTTGAAAGACTATCGGTTCGAACGGCTGGAGGATTTGTCTTTGGATGATGAAGCAGAGATAGTCAGTGGTAATATTGAAGATTATGTAGATGAAGTAATAGGTAAAGTATTGCAACAAAAATCTGAAATGAATGAAAAAATAAGAAAAAAGGATAGAGTTGCTATGGTAAAAGAGTTGAAAAAACGAGGAATATTGTTAATAAAGGGGCTGTTCCTATTATCGCAAAAAAGCTAAATAGCAGTGAAGCAACAATATACCGTTATATAAATGAGTTGGAAGAAGACGATGAAAACTACTAAAAGAATGCATTAATCTGACTTCTTTTTTAATTCGAAAACCCTTAACTAGACTGGGGCATTATAATTTTAGCGTTTTTAAACAGACAATAAAATACCTCCATATTTTAAAATGAATTTTGGTCTGCAAACTCAACTGCAACAGGAGGTATTTAATGTCATTAAAGTATATAAAATGAAATTTTAACTATAGATAGTATTTGCGAAAATGTATAGGAATGAATTTTTTATAAATAAATTCTATCTAGCATCTATAATTTTCTTTAAAAAAGATCCTACAGTATCAGAAAATCTTTCAATATCTCGAATATAGACAAAATTGGAACCGTATATTCTTTTTTCTTGGTCTAGATCTTCTTCATTGCCGGTAAAAATACCGAAGATGATTTTGTCTTTATTTCTTCCTGTAAAGACTTCTTTTGCAGTATCTTTTATGGCCATATCGCCAGTATAATCTACTGCTTTTTGTTTTCTGCCTTTTACGACACCTACACTGACCTTATCATTCGGTTTTCCGTCGCTTAATATAATGAGAATATTATCCTGAGAATCATCATCCATTAGAGCCAAGGCAGTTTTAATCGCTAATCCGTCTCTGTTTGATCCGGATGCTAAATATTCGAATATCTTTTCGTTTTTAGAAGAGGGTTCATTATAATCCCGATAAAGTTTTAATATTTGAATATGATTGAAATTATTAAAGCCTAATACTCTTGTAGGAATATGAAGTTTTGTTAGGGCAGAGGCGATAATATAGCCTTGGGCTGCGACTTGTGCTTGTCGATCCTGCTGTGAGGCTGAATTGTCCAACAAAATATCAACAGTAAATCTTCCCATTTGATCCTTGATTTCTCTTTGGAAGATATAAGGATCTTTTAAATAGGTATGTCTCCATAATCGGGATGGATCAAGGATACCGCTGTTGCTTACAAGAAGCTGATCTTCCAAATCAGATAAAATATGCTGTTCTAAAATATGAGAAAGCTTCGATATGCTTCTCCGGTAGAGTACGGCATTATCGTCGAAATGTTTTTTGTTCTCTTCTCTTTGCTGGATCCGTATCTCATCGCGATATCTTTCATTTAAACTGTCTCCATACAATCCTTCGGTAATCAATAATCTGCAGCCGTCGTGAATATCGGTGCAAAGATTTTTTTCTAATTGCTCGACAATATATTGTGGAAGAATCGGTTTTCCGTAAATACTGACTGCAATTTTTTCGATATCATCTCTTCCGGTGATATCGTCAATATCCATAGAATGAGGAGTTTTATCTTCCTCGTCCAAATTTTTATCTGTAAATATTGTACTTCTTGCCAATTCTGCAGATTCTAATGTTTCTCTTTCAGGATTTAGAAAACTGCTTTTTTTATATTCAAGCCTGTTTTTTTCTTTGTTTTTTTCTTTCCATTTTGTTTTTTCGATAATTTTATCTGCAGTATAATCGATTTTTAAATTTTCGTTGATATGAAAATATTCATCGAGGATACCTTTTAAAGATACTATAAAATCAGAAGTTTTTTGAAAAGGGATCTTCATCACGGACTCTAAAAGTTTATAGGCTAACGGGAATGTTTTAGGTACGGAGTTTGTTTTTATAAGATAAAATCCATATTCCAATTCTTCGGAGAGATCCTTAGGCGGATGGAAGGAATATCTTCGTATTCTATGATCGATAAAATTCTTTCTATAAAGGAGCGCGCCAGGTCTCTCTTTAGCAATATAATCCCATAAACAATTTTCTATAGCGATTTGAATAACCATTTTAATATCTTCATTTGCAAGATCTCCCTCTTCGTAAAGAAGATAAAATTCTTCAATGGACTTCATATCAAAGTATTTATAGGCTAAGCCTGCTAATGAAAATTTATAAAAGTCGTAATCATCATTATAAACTTTGAAGAGAAGATAAGAGGGATCATAATTATAATCTTCAGATGCTGTCCATGTTATATTTTGTTTCCTTGCGTTTTCCATAATCCACCTATTTGAATAGTTCTGTATAGTTCATATTTTTTGAAAAGAGACTCTTTATATTGTCGATTATGATTTCTTTTTCAAAAGGATCAAAAGATTTATTGACGATTCCCATATCTAAGGCTAGAAAAACATCAAGACCTTTTTGCGCCGCCTTTATTGCTGCGAGCAGACCTCTTAAATCGATGGGTTTTGAGGAAATTTCAGAATGAAGGCTTTTTTTCTGCAGATCCATAAACAGTTGAGTAAATAAAGCAGCACCTTTCTCTGTTAAAGGAAATTCTTTTTCTAAAATCGTTAATAGATGCTGTTTGCTGACAGGGGGCATATCAATAATCATAAATCTTGAAAGCAGTGCTTCGTTGAGCTCTCTAGTACCTGCATATCCATAATTCATCGTACCGATAAATCGTGCAGCTTCATGGAGAGGAAGTCTTTTATATCCTGGAACATCAATGACTCTTCTATAGTCCAGTGCAGAATGAATCACTGAGATGGAGTCGTTTTTAGCCATGTTTATCTCATCCAAAACTCCAAAGCCTCCTTCTTTTGCAGCAAGATATAAAGGTCCTGGGCGAAACTGAACTTCGCCGTCTTTGAAGGTATCGCTTCCAATCAATGTGTTGCTGTCCACATTCACATGAAAGGACATATTCCATTGAGGTCGATTAAAAACCAACGATAAATTATCGCATAGGACATTTTTGCCAGTCGCTTTTGGTCCTGTGAGAAGAAGATGGGACCCGTTGAGTATAGCTGTTAAACTCATTTCCCATATTTCTTTGCCTAAATATATGAACTGAGGCTGGGGAATTCTATTCCAAAATTCTTCATTCAGTTTATAAAAATCACGAAAATACATAACATCTTGTATTAGTTTGTCGGATATCTGCTGTTCTTTTAAAAAATCCATATTTTTCACCTTTCTTTCTTATACATTATTTTTACATATAGTTATTGTATCATGGAAAAAAGATAAGAAACTAGCAATATGATATAATACAACCACTATATATTTAAGGGACTGTTATGGGAGAATATAATTACACAATAGAAGAAGTTGAAGAAATTTTAGAAGATTTAGTTCATGAGCTGCCTCAAGAATTTTTCAATAAACTCCATGGAGGAGTCTCATTAATCGATCAGTCAAAATACCATCCGGAAGGGATTGGACAGGATCTCTATATAATGGGAGAGTATCAAAAAGGGATATACGGAAATATGATCCGTATCTATTATGGTTCCTTTATGAATGTGTACGGTTATTTGCCGAAGGAGAAGCTCAAAGAAAAGTTGAGAGATACTTTGCGCCACGAATTCCGACATCATTTAGAGCATTTAGCAGGAGAGCGGGGGTTAGAAATACAAGATGAAATTGAATTGGAAAAATATAGAAAGAGCAGGGAAAAGTAATTAATGGCAAAGTTTTTTGGTAAGGCAATAAAGGGTTTTGCAAAAGGCCTGGATTATTTTATAAGTTTTTTAATAGCAATTATTGAGACGGCTGTAAATATTGTTCGAAGTTTAGGAGCAGCTGTATTATCTTTTATAGGAATGTTCGGCTGTTTGCTCGTATTTTTATTTCCTGTGTTTATTATTCCGCTTTTAAGCGATCCTTTAGTATGGCTTGCATTTATAATACTAGTAGTATTTCCAATACTCGGGACAACCTTTGTATCAAAGCTTAAGTATTTCAAATACAGTTTGATTGAATTTCTGAATGATTACGGGGAATATTTAATAGACGATAATAAAAAATCTTTTGGAACTTTCCGAGATTATGCGGATCAATACACTCGAATGAAAGACGAAAAAGCAAGAAAAGAAAGAGAAGAAAGGCAGAGAGAACAGCAGCGGATGTGGGATGAGCGTTTCAATCAATGGTTTGGGGGCAATTTTTCCGGAGGCTATTGGACAAACGGAAATCAGTATGGATATGGTGGATATACAGGTCAAAATGGGTATGATAATAGTCAAGGACATTATTATCAGAATCCGTTAAATGATTTTAACAGACAGTATAAAGAAGCCTGCAGTATTTTAGGGGTAAGCGAAACGGCAGATAAGTATGAAGTAAAACTGGCTTATCGAAAAATGGCTAAAAAATACCATCCAGATATTAATAAAGAGCCGGGTTCTAAAGAAATGTTCCAAAAGGTCAATAATGCGTATGAGTTTTTAAGCGATGATAATATTGAAAGATACCGTAAAATGAATTAAAACTAAAAACTCTTCAAGCTTTCTAAGCGGAAGAGTTTTTCATTTTGTAAGGAGGAAGTTTGTGAGATTAAAGGACGAAGAATTAATAGAATTTACAAGGCAGCTGGTGCAAAGACCAAGCTTGTCCGGAAAAGAGCAGGATGTTGCAGAATATATTAAAACAAAACTGGAAGAACTTGGTTTTGAAGAAGTACGTACCGATGATATGGGAAGCGTTACAGGATGTATCAAAGGAAACAAACCAGGCAAAACTATTTTGTTAGATGGACATATGGATACTGTGAGTCCCCTCGACACAACAAAATGGACACATCATCCTTATAGCGGTGAAATCGAAGATGGTAAAATATTCGGAAGAGGAACTACGGATATGAAGGGCAGTTTGGCATCGATGATTTTCTCCATCGCACGTTTTATGGAAAAGAAAAAAGTAGATTTCTCAGGGGAAATTCATATTGCCTGTACTGTTTATGAAGAAGTCTTTGAAGGAGTGGCCTGTAAGCAGATTGTCAAGGAAATCAAACCGGACATGGTAATTATCGGGGAAGCGACTACTTCTACTATAAAAATTGGTCAAAGGGGAAGGGCAGAAATACAGGTGGAAACCTTCGGAAAGACTGGACATAGTTCCCATCCGGAAAACGGAATCAATGCAGTACTCAATATGAATAAATTTATTAATGAATTAAAGAAACTGAAATTAACAAATCATGAAATACTAGGGGAAGGAATTTTAGAAATCACTGATATCATGTCAAATCCTTATCCTGGAGATTCCATGATACCGGAAACATGCCAGATTACTTTGGATAGACGTACATTAGTCGGAGAAAAGAAAAAGAATGTGCTAAAACAAGTTCAAGATATTGTAGAGCGTTTAAGAGAAAGCGACACTCAGTTTGATGGCAAAGCCTATCTTGTTCAAGGAGAAGGATATTGTTATACCGGTAAAAGATTTAAATCCGAGCGGTTTTACCCGGCTTGGATAATCGACAAAGAGGAAAAATTAGTGCAGGCAGCTATATCCGGTTTAGAAAGAGCCGGTATTCAAACAGAACTATCCCATTTTGATTTTTGTACAAATGGAAGTTATTACTGCGGGAAAAAGAAAATTCCGACGATTGGATACGGCCCTTCAAAAGAAAATATCGCACACACTATAGATGAGTATATAACGATAGAAGAACTAAAAAAATCTTGTAAAGGTTTTGAAAGTATATTAGAGGAACTGACAAATTAGAATATAAATGAACTGCTTTTCATATAAATTTGAAAAACAGTTCTTTTGTTTTTACAATGATTTTTGTCTTTTTTGGAGAACGTTTTTATATTTGCTTCTTGTCACAGTCAGAAAATAAATGCTCTTGTTTTTTTCTACTACACCTTTACTTCTCAACTGTCATATCCTGGTGAGTGATCCAGTCGCTGAAACCTCCTACATAAATTCGATAGGGTATTGAAATGGATTCAAGAAGCAAAGCGTTTACACAAGCGGTAATTCCAGCATTGCAATATAGTATAATATTATGTTCTTCTTCGATCGGGAAAAGAGGATTGATATCAGGATAATCCGGTACGCCGTCGGGAAGAAGTTTATTATAATAGTGATGGTGAGCTCCCGGGATATGGCCATGGGAGGTGAGTGCATGGTAGCTGTCCTCATCTCTTGAATCGATCATATAATAATTAGGATCTTTTAGATGTTTTCTGACTTCTTCATAATCTGCCGTTTGAGAAGAGTCAAAAACAAGAGTTTCGTAATTCATAATTTTAGGGCGGGTATATTCATAATTTTTGAGTTCCTCTGCACTATACATTACATATCCTGTAATTCCTATCGTTTTTAGCATCCACCAAAAACGTGCAGCAAAAGGGAGGCCCATAGGGGAATAGATAACGACTAGAGAACCTGGGTTCAGTCCGATACGCATCATTTTTTTTGCGAATTCATTCATATCGGGAAGGGGGTAATTCCCGCCCTGTTCTCCTTTGGGTCCAACAAGGGAGTTAAAGCCAATAAATACTGCGTTTTCTACATAATCTTTAAGTTCATTTGTATTATCTTTCTGATCATCTTTTCCGATATGAAACAACACAGGTGTTGGAAGAGAGATCAGATCTTCTTTATTTATAATTCTTCTTCTAATTAAATGTTTGCAAGTCATAGATATCACCTCTTATGTAGTATATCAGATTAAGGATTCTTTTTTTATATGTAACAGCAGGTACTGAGAAGAGAGAAGAAATCATATATATTAGTAATATAAAAGGGGGGAGAATCATGAAAGCATATGTCGATAAAGGAACGTGTATTGGATGCGAACTATGTGTAAATATCTGTCCTGATGTTTTCAGCATGGATGATGATGACCTGGCTGTTGCTATAGATGGAGATATTCCTGAAGATGCAATGGCAGAATGCGAAGAAGCAAAAGAAAGCTGTCCTACAGACAGTATCTCAATAGAATAAAAAAAGAACAGGTTGAGGCCTGTTCTTTTTTTTGTACAAAAGCTTATTCGCAGAATCCTTTCATAATTATGGGTACTATGATATTCTATTATAAATTGAGGAAATTTATACAAAGTAGAGTGGACTAATTAAAATTATTTATTATCAAATGGAGATATAATAATGAGGAAATTTTCGATTTTAGATATAATTAAACTATTTTTTATGGCGGCATTAGGCGGGGTTCTCTTTTACGGTGCAGTATATTTCTTTGTAAGACCTGTCTATTCTTCAAATACGATACTAAGGATTACAAATGCTGAAGAGTCTGGCTCGGGAAATTCCGAAAGACGGAGACTCAATACTTACAATGAAGCACTGAATTCATCGAAAGTGAGAGATCAGGTGCTAGGAAATTTGGAAATTGATTTTACGCCCAGCGAATACAGACAAAAAGTTAAAGTGGGACGTATCGGCGATTCCAATCTTTTTGGAATAAAAATCAAGGATACCATTGCTCAAAGGTCAATGGATTTGGCAAATGAAAGCGCAGAGGTGTTTCAAAAAGAGATAGGATCTTTTATTGAAGGAGAGCAAATCGATATTGTCGATGAAGCTGAAATGCCTGGACAAGCAGATACTTGGTTAAGAAGAACCGCTGCGGTTATCGGGGTACTTGCAGGATTGCTTATTGGAGTCATGAAAAAAATGAAAAAAGTTAAAAATGATGATTCTTTTACATCTGTAGAATCCTTGAAAAAGCGCTTTGATTTTCCGGTTTTAGGAGAGATTCCGCAGTTAAACAAAGAAAACCAAAAGACTTATGAAGTTAGCGAGCTTTTTAAGGAGGAAACGAATGAAAATGAAGCTGAATGAAAGATATGAGAGTTCCTATTCGTTCTTGGAAGAAAGCTTTTCAGCTTTAAGAACGAATCTTAGATTTGCAAAAGATGCTGAGGATATTCGAATTATCGCAGTCACTTCCCCCGGAAAAGACGAAGGAAAAACTACTATTACCTATGGACTCGCGAAAAGTTTGGCGAAAGACGGTCAGACAGTGCTTTTAATGGACTGCAATTTACGAACTCCAGCAATAGATAAATGCGGTAATTATGAAGTGGGAAGAGGATTAGTCAACATTTTGATTAATGATGTTATTCCTGCCGAAGTAGTTGTGCCGGACCCAGACCATTTAAATCTCGATATTATACTGGCAGGTTCTGTACCGCCGAACCCGGTGGAGCTTATGGGCTCGATTAAAATGAAGAATTTACTTATTTCCGTTAAGGACTATTATGATTATATACTTTTAGATACACCGGGTATCTGTTTAGCGCCGGATGCAGGAATACTATCCAACTATGCAGACGCAACGATACTGATTGTTGAGAAAGGAAGAACTCAAGGGGAAGATTTGGAAAAGTCTTTAAATCGAATTGATTATTTAAATGGAAAGATGCTGGGTTTTGTTTTTAACGATATAAAGGGTCTAGACGAATAGAGATTCATGAAATCTAAACCTTGGATGAATTATGGAGAATAAAATGAAGCGTTTAAATAAATATTTGTTTATGCTTTTGCTGATTGGATTGTTGTCCGGCTGTTATAAAGAAGAAAGCTATACCTCTAGGCGGGAATCAACGGAAACGGTAGAAGTAAAAACCGAGACAAATCAAGAAACTCATAATACAGGAATATCCAATGAGCAGGTAAACCTGAGAGCTAAAGCAGATGTGAATTCGGAAATTATATCACAAGTACCGAAGGGGAGCGAAATGGAGATTATCGGCGTAGAAGAAGTTGGAGAAGTCAGCTGGAGCCGTGTGATTATCGAAAATTCGGTCGGTTATATTCAAAGCCAGTACATTTCATTAGAATAATAGGGAGGCGGCTATGGAAGAACACAGGTATTATATACCATGGAATGAAGCAGCAGTTTTTATGAAAAAAGCTTTTGTAAAACTGGATATGCCGGAAAAAGATGCAGAGATTTGTGTAGATGTCCTTTTAGAAAGTGATAGAAGGGGAATAGAAAGCCATGGCTGCAACCGTTTCAAACCGATTTATATCGATCGTATTTTAGATGGGATACTAAATCCTATTACGAATTTTGAAATCATCCGAGAAACAGCCACTACTGCTGTAGTCGACGGACACGACGGGATGGGTATGGTAATTTCCCATAAAGCTATGAAAATAGCTATTGAAAAAGCAAAAAAATATGGTATGGGAATGGTAGTAGTAAGAAATTCATCTCATTATGGTATAGCTGGTTATTATGCTTCCATGGCTGCAGCACAGGATATGATAGGGATTACGGGAACAAATGCACGGCCTTCTGTAGCGCCTACATTTGGTGTAGAAAATATGATGGGTACCAATCCGCTTACTTTTGGTATGCCGACAGATGAAGAATTTCCTTTTATATTGGATTGTGCTACTAGTACTTGTCAAAGGGGAAAGATTGAACTGTATAATCGGGAAGGGAAGAAAACTCCTCAAGGACTTGTTATCAGCGAGAATGGCGAAAGTCTTACAGACAGCGAAGAGATTCTCAATGCCCTTGAGAAGGGAACGGCAGCTTTGACTCCTCTAGGGGGGGTTGGGGAAGCCTTAGGCGGTTATAAAGGTTATGGCTATACAACGGTAGTAGAAATACTTTCATCTGCTCTTCAAGCAGGTTCTTTTATGAATAGCCTAAGCGGATATGATGCAGAAGGTTTAAAAATCCCCTATCATTTAGGCCATTTTTTCATGGCAGTTGATATAGAAGCTTTTATGGGGGCGGATGTGTTTAAGAAAATTACAGGTGATATTTTAAGAGAGTTGAGAAGTTCAAAGAAAGCCCAAGGGGAAGAACGGATTTATACCGCTGGGGAAAAAGAATATCTTAAGTCTTTAGAAAGAGAAAATACTGGAATTCCCATTGGGAAAGAAATACAAAAGGAATTTATTGAAATAAGAGATCGGTTAGGGTTAGACTTTAGTTTCAGTTTTGAGGATCTGTAATGAATATTGATCTTCGTTGATAGCAGATGTCTCTCATTGATCAGACGGCGGGGTTTAGGATGCTGCGAGGATTTCTGAAAAATATATCATAGCAACTCATTCTAAGGGTAGAACTCTTTTGAATCATCCAAGAAAATTAACGGATGAAATGATTAGAACTGTTGTAGATAGCGGCGGAGTTATCGGGGTAAACATCTGCTCTGCTTTTTTGAACAGCAAATTTCTTAATCCCGCTAATAGAAAATCAGACTATCTGAAGTATATTTGTTATATTATGAATGCAGACGGCGAAGATATACTTTCCATCGGATCTGATTTTGATGGGATTACGGGAAATTTAGAGATCGCTACTGTTCTGGAAATGAATGGATTTTTAAAAGAAATGAAATCCGCAGGAATTACAGAAAAACAAATAGAAAAATTTAGTTATAGAATTGTGGAACGAGTGTTAAAGGACAGCTTATCTGAAAGAACAAAATATAATGAATCGAAGGGTCAAATTATGAAATCGGTAGCAATTATTTTAATGATTATCTCAGCATTATCTAAAGTGATGGGATTTTTAAGAGAGATGGTCTTCTCTTATTTTTATGGAACATCAGCGGTAAAAGATGCGTATGTTATTGCAACTTCCGCTCCGGGTCTGATAGTGAGTTTTGTAGGAACTGCAATTACGATTGGTTTTATTCCGGTATACAATAGAATATTAAAAGAGATGTCGAAAGAGCAGGCAAATCTTTATACTTCTAAAATCACGAACATTTTGTTTATTATTATAACCATAGCTATTCTTATAATAGAGCTGTTTCCAGTGCCCTTTGTTAAGCTGTTTGCTGGAGGATTTACGGGAGAGACCTTAGCGACGACAGTTTCGTTTCTTCGTATTGTTATTGTGACTGTGTATTTTACTTGTTTCTTCAGTTTGTATCAAGGATATTTAAATGCCCATGATGTCTTTATTCCTTCTGTGGTTGCACCTTTTATGATGAATATTATCGTAATCCTTTTTACAATAGCCGCAGGGACCATCGACAATATATTTCTTCCGATAGGATTTTTCTTGGGGTATTTGGCGCAGCTTATATTCCTGTATCCATTTTTAAGAAAGAAAGAATTCACTTATACACCAAGTTTTAATTTTAAAGACCGTTATGTAAAGCTCTTTCTAGAATTAGCAGCGCCGATGATGCTGGCGATGGTTGTTCAAAATGTTGGAACGATTATTGATAAAAACATAGCATCCTTTATAGCCGTGGGAGGGATTTCATCCTTAGAATATGCAAATAGATTAGTTAATATGGTTCAAATGATTTTAATCACCTCTATTGCCACTTCTATTTATCCGACAATGAGCCAGCTGGGTGTCCGAAAGGAATACAGGAAGCTAAAAGAAGTAGCAAGCAATAATATTGCAGTGATGATGGGTCTTTTGATTCCAGCAACAATCGGTCTTATGCTTCTAAGCGAGCCTATTACAGCATTTGTCTATGGAAGAGGCGAGTTTGGGCAAGAATCTATTTTGATGACTTCCGGCGCACTCTTTTATTATGCACCTCTTTTGATCGGTCTGGGGATTACGGATATCTTTAATAGAGTTTTTTATTCTTTAGAGGACACAAAGACGCCGGTATTTTTGTCGATTATATCCATAGTTGTTGATATTGTATTAAATATTACATTGTCAAGATTTATGGGACTAAACGGGTTGGCATTGTCAACATCTATTGGAAGATTTGTGAATGCGATCTTACTGTATATTTATCTTAGAAAGAGGATACAGGGAATTGGTCTTAAAAATATAAGCGGGAAAGTTGTTAAAATAATCATTGCCTCTGGTATAATGGGTGCTGTGGTTTATATTCTTAAAGGAGTGCTATTAAATACACTGCCGTTAGTTTTAAGTGTTCTTGTTATGGTTGCAGCAGCTGGGATCCTTTATATCTCGTTAGTATTTCTTTTTGGAATTATCCGTTTAGAAGATGCTAGAAAGATTATAAAAACAAAACTGAAAAGATAGATAAAAACAAACCGCTTCGGCGGTTTGTTTTTTTAAAAGTTGTAGTTATGATTCAGATCGATTAAAATAGCTATATTGTTTAAATATATGAAAAGAAGGAATGTTATGAAATCAGTAGCTGCAGTATTAATGATAATTTCGGCTTTATCGAAAATACTTGGATTTTTAAGAGAAATGGTGTTTTCTTATTTTTTTGGAACGGGAATTACGAAAGATGCCTATGTGATCGCGACTGCTATACCGACGATACTTGCAGGCTTTGTCGGAACAGCATTGACGATTGGAAATATCCCGATATATACGAGAGAGAATAAAAAAGGCAGAGAATGGGGAGATTTGTTTACGAGCCGTATAGCAAATCTAATATTTGTAATCGTAACCCTGTTTGTGATTGCGGTATTAGTTTATCCTGAAGGAGTTGTAAAGCTAATTGCGGGAGGTTATGAGGGAGAAGTGCTGAAGTTGACGATCCAGTATATGCGGATTATGATATTTTCACTTTACGCTATCTCTTTATTTAGTTTATATCAAGGTTATTTGAACGCAAATGATAGTTTTGTGCTGTCTGCATTAGCACCTTTTAGTATGAATGCAGTAATTATACTTTTTACCATAGCTGCAGGGATGGTTGATAAAATATATCTGCCCTTAGGATTTATAGTGTCTTATTTTGTACAATTTATGTTTATAGTACCAGGCCTGAAAAAACTGCATTACAGCTATCGGCTCAGCTTTAGTATCAAAGATGAAAGTGTAAAAGATTTTATTCGTTTAGCATTGCCGATGATGATGGCATTAATTGTTTCAAATATTGCAAATCTAATTGATAATAATATCGCCTCTTATTTAACCCCGGGAGGAGTATCTGCGCTGGATTATTCTTACCGTATTATCGGGATCGTCACAGGAATACTGATTTTTCCTATAACGACTGCGATATATCCTACGATGAGCAAGATGGGAACTCAAGGACAAATCCCGGAGCTGAAAAAAATCATCACAGAAAATTCCACGACAATTAGTATATTGAATGTTCCATCAATTATAGGTCTGATCGTGTTAAGCCGTCCTATCATTTCAGCTATATATGGAAGAGGGGCTTTTGGGGAGGAATCTGTTCTTATGACTTCGACTGTACTGATATTCTATGCGCCGATGCTGATCGGGATGGGAATAACGGATATTTACAACAGGGCCTTCTATTCTTTGCAGGATACAAAGACACCGGTTATTGTTTCAAGTATATCGATGATCGCAGATATTGTACTAAACTTTTTATTATCGCCGATTATGGGTCTATCCGGTTTAGCCTTGTCTTCATCTATCGGGCGGGTTGTAAATGCAGTCTTGTTAATGTGGGTTTTGCGTATGAGAATAGGAAAGATTGGATTAAAGGTATTTGTACATAAATTCATTATTATAGCGGCAACTTCTATAATCATGGGAATATTTGCATACGTTTTTAATGATTTTGCCGCAAGTGCAATGGATCCAATGCTTGGATTGATGTTGACTATAATCTTTGCAACAGCACTTTATTTTAGTATATTATCTGTAATGAAAGTCATTAGTATACAAGAAATCATTATAAAAGCAGTTAGATTCAAAAAGAAAAAATAAGATATTAAAGGAGAAAATAATGGGTAATACAGCCTTTTTATTAGTGTTGATTTCAGCACTTTCAAAAATAATCGGTTTTGCAAGGGAAATGGTCGTTTCTTACTTCTATGGAACCAGCTCTTTAAAGGATGCCTATGTTATAGCATCCACTATCCCAAATCTTTTATCGGGATTTGTAGCAACGGCGATGACTGTCGGTTTTATTCCGATATACAATCGTGTTCGAAGAAACAGAGGGGAAGAAGAGGCGGTCGGATTCACTTCGAATGTGGGGAATTTATCCTTTCTCGTAATAACAGTATTTGTTGCTTTTGTTTTGACATTTACTGAGCCTGTTGTCCGGCTGTTTGCTTCGGGATTTGAGGGGGAAACGCTGTCGACAGCTGTGTTTTTCACAAGAATAATGATTTTTTCTGTATACTCTTTGTCTTTATTCAATTTATATCAAGGTTATCTAAATGCGAATAAAAGTTTTATTGTTTCAGCATTTGCGCCTTTTATTGCAAATGTAACAGTAATATTATTTATTATTCTAAGCGGTGTCATTGACTATCGTTTGCTGCCCTTTGGTTTTATGGTTGGTTATCTGCTTCAGTTTATCGGTATATTTCCAGAATTGCGGAAAACTGGATACTCCCATAGTTTTAAGATCGATATTCACGATCGGCAAGTGCGGGATCTGGTTTTCTTTGCCACACCTATGATCATTTCCCTCCTTTTTCAAGATATAGGAAATATTATAGATAAGAATATTGCATCCTTAGTTGTTGTCGGAGGTATTTCGGCGTTGGAATATGCTATTCGTTTAACAGGGATGTTTTCTGGAATACTGATTGTACCCATCAGTACTTCTGTTTATCCTTCTATGAGCAATGCTGCGTTGGACAAAAACTACAGTGCATTAAAAAAGATTACTCGTGATACTGCGGTTTCAATGGCTACCTTTCTTCTTCCTTGTATTGTAGGTTTAATAATCTTGGCAGAACCTGTGATTTCCTTTGTATTTGGAAGAGGAGAATTCGGAGACGAATCGATCATTATGACAGCGGGTGTTCTTGCATGTTATGCACCGATGCTTATCGGCCAGGCATTTACAGATATTTATAGCCGAGCTTTTTATTCATTGGAGAACACCAAGACACCTGTAGTAATTTCTATCATAGCTATTGGTATTGATATAATCTTAAAATTTGTATTGTCCCATTTTTTCGGGTTAAATGGTTTGGCGATAGCCACTGCTACAGGGAGAGTTATCAGCGGAATTTTAATGATAATGGCTCTGCGTTTTGTGCTGGGTAAAATCGGAGCAAGAGAATTTATATCGAAGTTAAGCAGAATTGGGATATCATCTATTTTAATGGGGATAGCGGTTTATTTTGTCTATCAGTTTGCTGGAAGTAGAATGCCGCTGTTTATATCTTTGCTGATTACTTTGTTGGCAGCTTTTGCGGTGTATTTTCCTTTAGTGATATTTTTGAAAGTTTTGCGACTAGAGGATATTCAAAACCTGATATTTCGAAAGAAAAGAAAACAGAAAAAAAGATAATTCAAAAACGGAGAACAAGCAGACTCTTTTCTCCGTTTTTTTATGTAAGGAGTTAGAATATTTGGTTACATTCTGATTTGCTCAAAAAATACATTCTATTAGAATCTGTAATCTTTTTGTAATAATTGTGCCGCTATTTATTAAAAATATTCTTTTTTTTCATGTATAATAGGAAGTGGTTAATATATACTAGGAAGGAATAAAGATATGAAAAAAATATTAAAGGCGTTCGGGATTTTGTTTATTGTTTTATTTGTACTGACAAGTGCCGCTTACGGGCTGTTTTTTCGCTATTATAATATGATGGATTTTGATCCGATCGCTCAAGTTAGCAATAGATTTAAAAAAGATGATACAGGAGAAAAGGCGGCAAATGCGAAAGAGAGCATCCCTTCTCATCTCTATCATGAAGATGATGTGAAGAATATTCTTTTAATCGGGACAGATATAAGAGGGGAGAATGAACAAGGCCGTTCGGATACTGTCATTCTAATGTCAGTGGATACAAAAGATAAAAAAATCATATTAACTTCCTTTATGAGAGATTCTTATCTGATCATTCCTGGACTGGGTAAAAATAGATTAAATGCAGCTTATGGCTACGGCGGTGTTGAAAAATTAGTAGATACCATTGAAACAAATTTTGATTTGTATATTGACAATTTTGTACAAGTAGATTTTGATGCCTTTATTAACGGAATCGATGCAGTAGGCGGTGTTGATATCGAGGTGTCGTCAGCTGAAATAGAGAATATGAATATTTCTATCGATGAAGTAAATAAAATAAGAGGTATCGATCCGAAGACAGATATTATGGATCCTTATGCCGATGCGGGATACGTGCATTTAAACGGGGCTCAAGCCTTAGCTTATGCTAGAATAAGGCATGTAGGCAATGCTGACTTTGAAAGAACGGAACGGCAGAGAAAGGTATTGACACAAGCGATTGAGAATGGAAAAAAAATGGATATGTTCAGCATTGATCGAGGTCTAAAAAGTGTATTGCCAGAGATTACGACAGATGTTTCTCAAGGAGAGATCCTCTCTTATATAAAAGAAACACCGAATATGGATGAATACGAAGTTACAACCTTAAGAATTCCGGCTGAAGGTTTGGCTTTTGACAAGCGTGTTCTAGGGATGGCAGTTCTTGGATTAGATATTGATGCGAATAAAAAAGTTTTGTTTGAAGGGATTTACGGAATAAATCCGAATGCTGAAGAAGATTCCTATGTAGAGGAGGATACTCCCCATCAGCAAAATTATGAAGATCCACAAGACGGAAATACCAACTCGAATACCACAGTAGAAGAAGGATTATAAACCTGCGAAAGGGTAAATAAATAGAAGAATCAAAATACAGACATACATTCAAGAAAATATTCCTGAAGTATGTCTATTTTTAAAGGAGTGTTAAAATGTTTGGTGAAAAAGTCAGTGTTATTATGCCAACGTATAAAAGAGATCGTTCATTTATGGAAACGGCATTAGAATCTTTGTTGATTCAAAGTTATGAAAATTTAGAAATCGTTATTGTCGATGATTCGCCCGCTGATTATGAACTAAGAAGCGAAGTGGAAGAATATATAAAGTCAATTGAAGATAAAAACATCGTCTATGTAAAAAATAAAGTGAATATGGGCGGAGCTTTAGCTCGAAATGAAGGAATAAAAAAGGCTACAGGGAAATATATTACTTTCTTAGATGATGATGATAAATATCTTCCCGATAAAGTTTTAAATCAAGTTCAATATATGGAATCCGGCGATTATGATATGAGTCTGTCAAATATGCTGATTTATAATACAAAAGGCGAACTTATCGACGTAAGAAAACATGAAGATATCAGTCAGTATAATAATAAAGAACTTTTAGTATATCACTTGAAACGCCATCTTACAGGGACTCCTACTTTTATGTACAAAGCAGAGAAATTAAGAGAGATAGGCGGATTTGATCATGTCAAAATGGGTCAGGAATTTGTCCTAATGCTAAAATCCATAGAACATGGGCTGAAAATTGGGTATATGAAAGATACTTATGATGTTGTTGTACTCCGTCATGGGGATTCGATCTCTACGGGGAAAAATAAAATTTCTGGAGAGAGAGAATTATATGAGCGAAAGAAAAAATATTTTGACGGCTTTTCATTAAGAGACCGGATGTTTATTCGGATGAGGCATTACGCAGTTTTAGCAGTCGCTTATAAACGAAATGGTATGATTTTGCCCTTTTTGTTTTATTGTATCGTCGCGTTCTTCTCTTCTCCCCTTGATGTTCTAAAAGAAGTCGTACGGTATTTTAAAACGATTAATGAACAAGAAAAAGAGTTAGATAACATTAAGAATAATCAATTATAGTTTACAAAGGAAAGGATGGTGTGGATGGATACTTGGGATTTAAATAAAATGTACCAAATACAGGAAGAGATCAAAGAAGATATATCTTCGATTAGAGAGCAGTTAAAAGAACTGTCGGATTTAAAGAAAGAGCCGGATAATCTGATTTCTATAATGGCAAGATTGGAAAATATTTATCGGCTCGGTTCGAAATTAGCGAGTTATTCCAATATGAAGAAAGATGAAGACAGCCGTATCTCTGAGAATCAGAAGCTGAATCTGAAAATAGACGGTTTATGGACGGAAATTGCAGAAAAGACTGCGTTTTTTGAACCGATGCTTTATGCTATCGATAACGAAAAAATGTCCTTACTGCTCTCCTTGGATGAAATGAAAACTTATAAAGGGTATATCGAAAGGAAGCTTCGTTATAAAGAACATACACTATCCCAAGAGGAAGAATCTATACTTGCTGCAGTTGGAGAGCTGGGTCAAGCTCCTTATAATGATTTTTATAGTTTATCCTATGCAGATATGAGTTTTCCTGAGATGAAAACAACAGATGTAAAATTAAATCATGCTAATTATTCAAAGCTCTTAATGGAGAGTGAAAGATCCGTTCGGAAGGAAGCTTTTGAAAAAATGTATCAAACCTACGGACAATATAAAAATACTTTTGGATCCACATTATACGGAAATTTGAAATACAATACGACAACTGCAAGACTTAAGAAATATAATTCAACAAGAGAGATGGCGCTATTTGCGGATGAAGTAAATACAAAAGTATATGACGGGTTAATAGAATCCATTCATAATCATTTACCAAGTTTGCAAAAGTATTATGATATAAGAACAAAACGATTAGGGCTAGATCAGTCCCATATGTACGATGTATACACGCCGATTACATCTTCCAATGAAGAAATCAGTTTTGAAGAAGCGAAAGATATGATATTAAAGGCTTTAAAACCTTTGGGGGATGATTATTTACAAATAATTTATAAAGCATTTGAAGAGAATTGGATTGATATTTATCCTCGAGAAGGGAAACGATCTGGAGCTTATTCTGGAGGATGCTATGATAGTGATCCTTACATTTTGTTGAATTATACAGGTACTTTGGATTCTGTATTTACTCTTGTTCATGAGCTTGGACATTCTGTACACAGTTATTTATCTCGAAAGGATAATGCTTATTTTAATTCTTCCTATCGGATATTTGTAGCGGAAGTAGCTTCTACCTTCAATGAGCTTCTATTGCTGCATTATCTAAAAGAAAATGCGGACAATGAGCAAAAAAGGCTTCATCTGTTAGATCATCATTTAAATTCTTTTAAGTCAACTGTATTCCGTCAAACAATGTTTGCGGAGTTTGAAAAAGAGATCTATGAAAAAACAGAATCGGGAGAAGGATTGACAGGGGATGACTTCTCAAAACGATACTACGATTTAAATAAATATTATTTTGGAGATTCTCTTTATATAGACGAAGAGATTTCCTTAGAATGGGCAAGAGTGCCGCATTTTTACTATGGATTTTATGTTTATAAATATGCTACTGGTTTTTGTGCGGCAACAATCCTTTCCGAGAAAATCATCCACGGGGAAAAAGGTGTGTTGGAAAACTATATTGCTTTCCTAAAAGATGGAGGAAACAACCCTCCTTTAGAGCAGCTTCGAAAAGCGGGATGCGATATTGAAAATCCAGAAGTGTTAGAAATTGCATTGCTATTATTTGATCAGCTGGTTAAAGAATACGAAATCTGATACTGCGTTACCATTTTTTTGAGTACATTAGCAGATAGAAACGAAAAAACAGAGACCCATCCTGTTATAAGGAAGAGAAATTAATGAGAGGATTTGTTGCTGCAAAAAGTGTTCAGAGGATATTTATGAACATGTAAAGCTGCATTTTCTTCTTTTGAAAATAGAATGCTTAGGCAGATTAACAAGAGAAAGCAGCGGATGTTTAAAGAGAATAAGAATAACAAGAGTTAAATATTATATTAGGAGGAAATTATGAACTATAAAGCACTGCATACATGTATTAGGGTAAAGGATTTAGAAAAGTCGATTGCATTTTATGAAAAGGCTCTTAATATGAGCGTTCGCGAGAAAAAAGATTTTCCAGAGGATAAATTTACACTAGTTTATCTTCAAGATGGAGTGTCTGCACATGAACTTGAATTGACATATAATTACGATCATGAAGCTTATGATTTAGGAAACGGTTATGGACATATGGCTTATGAAGTAGACAATTTAGAAGAGTCTTATAATACCCACAAAGAAGCGGGTTATAATATTACAGATATTAGCGGACTTTCAGATCAGTCAGCGTCCTTCTATTTTATCACCGATCCGGATGGCTACGATATAGAAATAATAGGAAGATCTTAAGAATAACAGCATCTTGGTATTCAAGATGCTGTTGTTACGTTTAGAGTAGAGGTTATAGATCATGGGGATATATATCGACAATAAAGGTAAGGCTCAGAAGGTTGCGAATTTAGCTGTATTAATGTCCCAGCTTTTGTTGGAAAGCGGAGCGGAAGTATATCGTGTAGAGGATACTGGTTTTAGAATCTGCAACAGCTGCAAAGGAATAGAAGATGTAAATGTTTTTGTTACTACTAATATGATTATGGTCTCTTTCTTATACTACAACGAAAATATTATGGCTATGCGAAGGGTGAAAAATGCAGGGACGAATTTAAAAGTAGTCAGCGAGATCAATCAGTTATCGAGAAAGTTTGTGAACAGTGTCATTCATATTGACATGGCTTTTAAAGAAGTAGAGGAGATTAGAAGAAAAACTAAGATTGAGTCTCTTCATAAAATCATTGGCGGGGCTTTCGCTGCAGGGAGCTCAACCTTTTTATTTGGCGGAAACTGGAAGGAAAGTGTTATAGCCTTTATCATAGGAATAATCAGTTTAGTATTTCTAGATAAAATCAGCAAATTGAACTATTCTTTTTTTATAGAAAATTTTTCAACTGCCTTTATACTAAGTTTTTGCGCTTCTTTTGCTGCAGCGCTGGGAATAGTAGAAAATCAAAACAGTATAATCATAGGAGCTTTAATGCCCCTGGTTCCGGGAGTATCTATAACAAACGCTGTAAGAGATTTAATGAGCGGTGACGTTTTAGCAGGTATATCTAGAATATCTATAGCTGTATTTACATCTGCCGCTATAGCAATAGGAGTGGGTACCGCATTAATACTTTTCATTCAAGGAGGACTCTTATGAATTTGATATTTCTTTCTGTGATGGCAGGCATCGCTGCCGTTTCTTTTAGTGTTTTTTTTAATGGAGAAAGAAAAACATTTCTAGCTGTTTTCAGCGGGGGATTTACAGCATGGCTTGTTTTTAGCCTGATGCTGTCTTTTAACTATTCAGAAGCCTTTTCATCTTTTATGGCATCTCTAATAGTAGGGCTCACTGGAGAAACATTATCTAGGGTGATGAAAAAACCTGTGACCGTCTTCTTAATTCCAAGCATCATCCCTTTGGTGCCAGGATCGAAGATTTATTACATGATGTATCACCTGGTAATAAACGAATCATTAAAATCTTATGAGTTTGGAAGGGATACATTTCTTATAGCAGGCGCAATATCATTAGGTGTTTTATTTGCCTCTGTTTTTTCAAGGTCTATTATCGGTGTTCGAAGAAGAAGAGTTGTTCATCACAAGCAAAGCTATTGACCGCTAAATTTACAGTTATGTAATCAATAGGATAAATTATTGTAAAAAAGGTATAAAAAACCTTGACAAAGTTATTTTGGCTTGGTATTATAGTAAAGCACTCGGGAGTGAGTGCCTTTTACTTCGAAAGAGATTAAAAGTTAAAAATAAAAAAACTCAAAAAAAAACTTCAAAAAAGTGTTGACAAGGATAAACAATCCTGATATACTTAAGAAGTTGTCGCTTGAAAGAGCGGCGGAACCTGAACAAGAGAATAACATAGAAACTTTGAGCAGATGTACATTTGTACAAACACAATAAATTCGG